>NZ_JASAUS010000014.1:0-95626 GCF_029953005.1 Bradyrhizobium sp. Mp27
TAGTCTCGGTCATGGCGTATCGCTCTCCTCGAGAGGTTCTGGCAGGCTCGTCACCCGCCTCGATACGCCGCCTTCCTCACACCGTCATCACCCAGATTCCGCCATAGCTCCCACATCGGCATCGCCGACCATAAGGTTCTGGCCGAGATAGAACGAATGGACCTGCTCGCGCACGCGCAGCCAGGTTCCCATCAGCGCGATGCCGATCTCTGCGCCGCCGAGCCGCATGATCTGGATGTAGGCGGCAAAGGAGGTGGCGCGGCTCGGATCGGCGTTCGACAGCAGCGTGATGATGAGCGGCAGCAGGATCAGCGACTGCCCGATCGCCTGGAGCAGCACGATGCCGACAAAATCCTCGCGCGCCCAGACATGGCTGAGCTGCGTACCCCAGAGATTGGCCGCGGCAAAACAGGCAAAGCCCAGCACCACGACAAGCCGCGTATCGAAATGCCGCAGCAGCCAGATCGAGATCGGCACCAGCACGAACATCGGCAGCGCGCCGTAGGTGAGCAGCAACATCCCGCTCTGCTCCGGCCTGAGCAGAACGACATTGCCGAGGAAATTCGGCACCAGCGACGAGTTGGAGAGGCTGGTCAGCGTGTAGAGCAGGATCAAGACCAGCCCCAACCCGACATTGCGCGAGAACAGCACGTTCACATGCGCCCAGGGCTGTCGCACCAGCGACTCGTTGACGAGGAAGCCTGCGAACAGCGCCACACCGCTGACGAGCAGCGCCATCACCGTGCCGGAGCCGAGCCAGTCCAGGCGATTGCCCTGATCGAGGCCGGCATAGATCATCGAGACCGCCGCGCCGAGCAGCAGCATGCCGCCCCAATCGGCCTCGCGCAGCAGCGTGCGGTTCACCGGCTCGCTCGGCGTGCCCAGATAAACCATCAGGCCCATCAAGGGCGCGATCACGACGCTCTGCCAGTACATCCATTGCCAGCCGAGATGGTCGACATAGAAGCCGACCAGCGAGCTCGACGTATCCAGCGCAAAGCCGACCCGGATCGAATAGAGCGAGATCGCCGGCACCCACCATCGGATCGGCAGGTTTCGTAACACGATCATGAGCGTCGCAGGCACGAAGGTGCCGAGCAGCAGGCCATGAACGACGCTGAGCGCGAGCAGCGTCGGATAATCGTGCACGAAGGGAATGATCAGCGACACCGCGGCGTAGACGAGGCTCGGGATGCCGAGCACGCGGCGCAGGCCGAACACCGTCGCGAGCCACGCCACCGCCGGCGCAATCAGGATCTGCGAGCCGATGCCTGCGGTCGAAAGCCAGGCGCCCTCGTCAAACGAGAGCGAGAACGCACCGCGCAGGTCCGGCAGGCCGACCGTGGTCAGCCGGCTGTCGAAATTGGCGAGGAACGAGCCGAGCAGCACCGCCGCCACGGCAAACAACGGCTGTGGCGCGATGCCTCCGCGCGACAGAGGTCCGCGGCCGGCATCGTCATTTTCCGCCATTCGCGGCCTTCGTGTCGATACTGGTGACGACCGACATGCCCGGCACCAGCCGCGCCAGCAGCGGCTGGTTGTCGTCGAACTGGATGCGCACGGGAATGCGCTGCACGACCTTGGTGAAATTGCCGGTCGCATTGTCCGGCGGCAGCAGGGCCACCTGCGCGCCGGTCGCGGGCGCGATGCGCTCCACCTTGCCGCGCAGCTTCTCGCGCGGGAAGCCATCGACGGTGATCTCGACCGGCTGGCCCGGCGCGACATGCGTGAGCTGGGTCTCCTTGTAATTCGCGATCACATAGACCTTCGGCAGCGGCACCACGTTGATGAGGTTGGTGCCGATGTTGACGTAGTCGCCGGGCTGCACCTGGCGCTCGCCGACGACGCCGTCGAACGGCGCGGTGATCCTGGTATAGCCGAGCTTCAGCTTCGCGCTCGCCAGCGTCGCCTTGGCCGCCGCGACGTCGGCGGCGCGCTGCTTCTTGGTGCCCTGCAGAACTTCGAGTTGATGCTGCTGCGCGGCGATGACGGCGCGACTGGCACGCACGTCGGCCTGCGCCTTCGCATAGCCCGCGACGGCCTGTTCCAGCCGCTGCCGCGTGCCGGCTTCCGTCTGCGTCAGGGATTTCTGACGATCCTGCTCCTGCCGGGCCTCGACTTCCAACGCTTCCGCTGACAGCTGCGCGGCCTGCGCCTGCGCGATGGTCGCATATTGCAGCTCGATCTGGTTGCTCAGATTGTCGAGCACGGCCTGCGCGGCGGCGACAGCGGCCTCGGACTGCGCGACCTGGGCCTCGTAGTCGGCGGGATCGATCTGGATCAGGAGATCGCCGGTCTTGACGCGCTGGAAGTCGGTCACCCCGACGGTCAGCACTTCACCGGAGACGCGGCTTGCAAGCCGCGTCAGGTCGGCGCGCACATAGGCGTCGTTGGTGGTCTGGATCACGGCGTTGCCGACCCATTCGTCGAAGCGCAGCGTCGCCAGTGCGACGAAAGCGAGCGCGACGATGACGGCGAACAGGGGGATCGCGAGCCGGCTCCAGAGCGAGCTCGCCGGCCGCTGCGTCGGCTTCGGCGGCGGAGCCGGTGCCGCGGCCGGCGGTGGCGCTGGCGATGAGATTTGTTCTTGCTGACTCACGACATGTCCCCAAAACCGGCTTGCTTCACATCGCCCCCCGAAACGACGGTGCCACCTCAGACCGTCTTCTCCGGCCACCGGCAGAGATCGTTGATCAGGCAAACCTCGCAGCGCGGCTTGCGCGCGAGGCAAGTATAGCGGCCGTGCAGGATCAGCCAATGATGGGCGTGCAGCATGAACTCGGCCGGGATCACCTTTTCGAGACCAAGCTCGACTTCGAGCGGCGTCTTGCCGGGAGCGAGCCCGGTGCGATTGCCGACGCGGAAGACATGCGTGTCCACCGCCATGGTGTGCTCGCCGAAGGCCATGTTGAGCACCACGTTGGCGGTCTTGCGGCCAGCCCCGGGCAGCGACTCGATCTCGGCGCGCGTGCGCGGCACCTCGCCGCCGAATTCGCTGAGCACCTTTGCCGACAGCGCAATTACGTTCCTGGCCTTGGTGCGATAGAGGCCGATGGTCTTGATGTACTCGCGCAAGCGCTCTTCGCCGAGGTCGAGCATCTTCTGCGGCGTGTCGGCGATCTCGAACAATGCGCGCGTCGCCTTGTTGACCCCGGCATCGGTGGCCTGCGCCGACAGCACCACGGCGACCAGCAGCGTGAACGGATTGACGTGCTCGAGCTCGCCTTTCGGCTCCGGATTGGCCTTGCGGAAACGGCTGAAGACCTCGTGGATCTCGGCCGGCGTCCAAGGTTTGGTAGAATTGGGTCTTGTGGCCTTGAGCGATTTCCTGGCGGGAGCCTTCGGCTTCGCAACTATCGCCTTTGCCTTTTTCTTCGGCACGGACGCTTTGCGCGGGGCCGGCTTGCGGGTGATTTTCGCCATGATCGGGATATACTGAGGGACGATGAGCACAGGCAACGAAATTGAGCGCGAGCGATCTGAACGCGAGACGGAGCCTCAGATCTTCTCCGCGCTCCTGACGCCGCACCGCTCGCTGAACCGCACCGGCTTCCTCGCCGTGATGCTGTTCCTGAGCGCGGTGAGCTTTGCCACCGGCCTCGCCTTCCTGATGAAGGGCGCGTGGCCGGTGTTGGGCTTTTTCGGCCTCGACGTGCTGGTCGTTTGGTGGGCCTTCAAGGCCAATTTCCGTACCGCGCGAGCGCGCGAGGAGATTTCGGTCACGGCGTCCGAACTGCGGGTGCGGCGCATCAGTCATCGCGGCCAGGTCGCCGAATGGACGTTCAATCCGCTCTGGGTCCGCCTCGACATGGAGGTCGACGAGGATTTTGGCATCGAGCATCTCTATCTGATCTCGCGCGGTCACCAGATCCAGATCGCCCGCTTCCTCGGCCCGGACGAAAAAGCAAATTTTTACAAAGGCTTGATTGAGGCCCTGAACGCCGCCAAGCGCGGCCCGACCTACAACCCGGTCTCCTGAGTCCGGATCGGAAATCGGGTGGTTTCGGCCCGGCGCCACGCCTACATTTCCAGTCATGATGACACTCGCCATAAATGACCAGCGCCTGGCCAAGCCGGGCTCCCAGAACGCCGCGTTGCGCGATTACGATTCCGTGCGCCGGGCGATCGCGTTCATCTCGGAGAACTGGCGCAGCCAGCCGGCCATCGAAGCGATGGCCGATGCGGCGGGCGTCACGCCGGATGAGCTGCACCATCTGTTCCGCCGCTGGGCCTCGATCACGCCGAAGGCGTTTATGCAGGCGCTGACGCTCGATCACGCCAAGGGACTGTTGCGGGACTCCGCGAGCATTCTCGATGCCGCGCTCGACTCAGGTCTTTCAGGGCCGGGCCGGCTGCACGATCTCTTCGTCACCCATGAAGCGATGTCGCCCGGCGAATGGAAGAACGGCGGCGCGGGCCTGACGCTGCGCTACGGCTTCCATCCCTCGCCGTTCGGCACGGCGATCGTGATCGCCACCGACCGCGGCCTGTCAGGACTTGCGTTCGCCGATCCCGGTGAGGAGAAGGTCGCGCTCGCCGACATGACGCGGCGATGGCGCAACGCAACTTACGTCGAGGATCACGAAGGCACCGCACCGCTCGCACAGCGCATCTTCGACACCAAGCTGTGGCGGCCGGACCAGCCGTTGCGCGTGGTGATGATCGGCACCGATTTCGAGGTGCGGGTCTGGGAGACGCTGCTGAAGATCCCGATGGGTCGCGCGGTGTCCTATTCCGACATCGCCTGTAACATCAACAGCCCGAAGGCCTCACGCGCCGTCGGCGCTGCGGTCGGAAAGAACCCGGTCTCGTTCGTCGTGCCCTGCCACCGCGCGCTCGGCAAGAGCGGCACGCTCACCGGCTATCACTGGGGCATCACCCGCAAGCAGGCGATGCTGGGCTGGGAGGCCGGGCAGCTGGGGATGCAGTAGGCCCCGCTTCCGTAGGGTGGGCAAAGGCGCATAGCGCCGTGCCCACCATTCTTCCGCGATCGCTGACACATGGTGGGCACGCTACGCTTTGCCCACTCTACGATTCCGCGCTTGTCGCGAAGCTCAGCCCGCCAGATCCAGCTTCGAGGCCACCGTCGAATCCGCGTTGAGCCGGTAGATGATCGGCACACCGGTCGCGAGCTCGCGCTTCAAAATGCCTTCGGGCGAGAGCTTTTCCAGCACCATGATCAGCGCGCGCAGCGAGTTGCCGTGGGCGGCGACCAGCGTGCGCTTGCCGTTGAGCACGCCGGGCAGGATCTCCTGCACGTAATAGGGCAGCGCGCGCGCCAGCGTGTCCTTCAGGCTTTCGCCGCCGGGCGGCGGCACGTCGTAGGAGCGGCGCCAGATCAGCACCTGGTCCTCGCCCCATTTCTTGCGGGCGTCGTCCTTGTTGAGGCCGGAGAGATCGCCATAGTCGCGCTCGTTCAGCGCGAGGTCTTTGGAGGTCGGCAGGCCCTTCTGGTCGAGCTCGCCGAGAATGAGATCGAGCGTGTGCTGCGCGCGCGTCAAGACCGAGGTGTAGGCGACGTCGAACACGAGGCCCTGCGCCTTCAGCTTGCGGCCGGCTTCCGTGGCTTCCTTCACGCCGAGCTCGGTGAGATCAGGATCCTTCCAGCCCGTGAACAGGTTCTTCAGATTCCACTCGCTCTGACCGTGGCGCACGAGCACGAGGAGACGTTCGCTCATTGACTGCTTTCCATTGAGGTTATTGTTGAGGAATGATCTTGGCGGAAAGCCGCTTCACATCTTGCGCTAACGCGGCCCTTCGGGTCCGATTCATGCTCCAGCTCGCTCAGATGTCCGCGAGACCGAGCACGTCGGCCATGGAGTAGTGCCCCGGCTTCTTGCCATGCGCCCACAGCGCCGCCTTGAGCGCACCGTGTGCGAACAGCATGCGGTCTTCGGCGAGATGCGACAGCGTCAGGCGTTCGAACGGACCGAGGAAGGTCACGCTGTGCTCGCCGGCGACGGTGCCGCCGCGCAAGGAGGCAAAGCCGATGTCGCCCGGCTTGCGCGCGCCGGTGATGCCGTCGCGGCCGCGATCCGAATGCTCATCGAGCGAGATGCCGCGGCCGGCGGCAGCGGCCTGGCCCAGCATCAGCGCAGTGCCCGAGGGCGCATCGATCTTCATGCGGTGGTGGGTTTCCACGACCTCGATGTCGAAGCTCTCGTCGAGTGCCTTGGCGACGCGCTTGACCACCGCGGCGAGCAGATTGACGCCCAGGCTCATATTGCCCGACTGCACCACGACCGCACGGTTGGTGACGCTCTTGATCACGGCGTTGTCGGAGGCCGACAGTCCGGTGGTGCCGATGACGTGCACGATGCCGCGCTCGGCCGCGATCGCGACATTGGCGATGGTCGCGGCCGGCACGGTGAAATCAAGGATGCCGTCGGCGTCCTTCGACATCGCCCAGAGGTCGGCCGAGAGTTTGACGCCGTTGGCCGGCAGGCCCGCGAGCACGCCGGCATCCTTGCCGAGCAGCTCCGAGCCGGGCGCCTCCAGGGCTCCCGCCAGCACCGCGCCTTCGGTGTCGGCAATGGCTCGTGCCAGCGCCCGGCCCATCCGGCCGCCTGCCCCAGCAACAATCAAACGCATATCGGACATGGTTCACCCTCTCCACGCCCTATAGCGGGAGCGGGCCGTTCCGGCAACCGATCAGGCCTTCAAAAGGCCCGTGGCGCGGGTCTCCCCACGCACAGGTGCAACGCTAGAGCATGAGCTCCAGCTCTTTCCTGAGCACGATCTGGCCATCGCGCTCGACAACATAAGTGGCCTTGTAGGAGCCGCGTTCCCACCCCCCCGGAGGCCGCTTCTTCCCCGCAAAGAGCATGAATTGCGCCTTGTTGGCCTGAAGTGGTGCAGACCGATTTTCCGCGATGACGTTGTCGAGGGGATCCTTGATGACCAACCATTGCGCATCGCCCGCCTTCAGCCCGATAGCGCGCACGAACGCGACGATCGCCATCGAACCGGCGGACGGCTTTTGGCTCTCGGCACTGCCGTCCTCGATGAGTTCCATCGTGACCGGCCCCGTCGTAAAGCCTGCATTGAGGATGGCTCGTTCCTGGTACTCGAGTTTCGGGCGGAGGGCAGCAAGCCAGAGCGATTGACCGCCCTCGCAAGACTCGGGACGAACGCCGTACGCAAAGGGATCGACCACCGCGCCATTGTGCCTCACGGTGAAATGCAGGTGAGGATACTCCGTGAGGCCGGAGAGTCCGACACGGCCGATCGACTGTCCGAGGTCGACCTTGTCTCCAGGCTTGACCAACACACTGCCGGCGGCGAGGTGGCAGTACTGGGTTTCCCACCGCTCCGGATGTTCGATGACGACGCCATTGCCACATTCGGCCTCGCGCACCGCTTCGCGTCCCGATTTTGTGAAGGCGCCGTCCGGCGCGTCATTGCGTGTACGAAGAATGCGGCCGCCCGCCGCTGCGCGCACGTCCACGCCGGCCTTTTGCGCTGCCAGTGACGGCAAACGAAAGTCGGTGCCGTTGTGGTCGTCATAAGTCAGCGTGCCGCATTTGTAATCTCGCGCCGACCGCGACAGATCGAGATCCGTGTAATTCTGGATGTAGCAGGTGCGGCCAGGCTCGCAGGCAATCGGCAGCGCCAATTGAATGCTCTCGGCATGGGCAGGGAAGCCGGCCCCGGCCAATGCCAGGGCAGCGAACGCCCGGTAGAGGAAACCTGCGCAGCCCATGCGCCTCGACATCGCGGAGAACCCCTACTCAGTCAGGCGAATGCTTGCCAGCCGTCCGCAATCTCATCGGACCCTCTTCGTCCAATCGACCGTCGGAGGCCGGCCGGCTCACCCAGTTCTCGCGCCTGCCAGCGCCAAAAGGCGACTGGGTGAGATGATACAGCAGAAAGAACTCCGACTGTCGGTTGATCCCCAGTTTGAGCATGATCCTCTTGGTGTAGGTTCGCACTGTTGCCTCGGTCAGCCCAAGCTCGGCTCCAATATCGCGAGGGCACTGGAATTGAAGAATCCGGGCGACGATTCTCTCCTCGGCCCAGTTCAACCCGAAGGCTGACGCAATGCAGTGCGCGCCCTGCGCGTCATCGAATTGCGGCACGACGATGAGGGCCTGTCCCAGCTTGTCATGCGTTGGAACAGCGCCGATCTTGGCGAAGGCGAATTGCTGACGATCCGTCGAGAGCGGTACCGTAGTGTTGAACCATCCATGAGTCCCGCTCTCGATGAGCACCTTCCCGATTGCCCCCCGCAAGCTCTCGGTCACGGAAGCGCATGAGCCGGCGAGCCTGCCTCCATCCATCCTGAGCAGCTCGCGCTTGGCAAGCAGCACGCGTCCACCACGATTGACTGCGTAAAGGTGCAGGCCCTGGTCCACGACGATGGCGGGAAACGTCAGCTCTTCGAGCCAGAGTTGCGCATCGACCTGCCCCGGCGCTTGCCGGGCGAGTGAATGAGCAGCCTTCCATAACGGGCGCACGGTATGCGCCAAGCCGGGAATCTCCGATGCCGCAAGCGCGGCCGGTCGCCATCCGGCCACGAACACGACCGTGGTTCGCTCATCGGAAGCAAACCTGCCAATGACTGAATGACTCTTTACCGGGGGTTCCGCGCCGATCAACTTGCGGACGAAGGAGGTCCGGGAATTGATCGGCTCGAGCGAGGCGACGTCCTCGGCGGTGCCCTTGCGCGCAAATCGCTCAACCATCGTCGCGCATGACGGATCGGCAGGAGCGTCTCCGATTCTGGCTTCTTCCAGCCCGGAGGCGGATAGCATGGCTACGTAGCAGCTCCTGCAGCCGAGCAATTCCGCCATGGCCTTCGCGAAATATTCCATTGCGGCCTGGTGCGGGCGCGGCTCCGGACGAGACCCTGACGGACCGCATCCGTCGTTGCCTTGCTTCGAGGCGCGCTCGACGCAATCGGAACGAAAATCATCCTGTGCGGAAGGTAGTGCCTTACTGCACTCATGCACGGTCGCCTCCCTCATAGGCCGGCCCACCCCTTACCAGCGCTTAATTCTCCCTGAACGCACGGTTGATCCGTAACGTCATCGGCTGCAAAAGATATTCCGCAAAGGTTCGTTCCCCCGTCTCGACAAATATCTCGACAGGCATTCCAGGCATCAATGTGGAGATGTAGGGGGCCGTCGGCGCGTTGGGGTCGAGCTCAACCTCGGCCAAATAGGAGCTGTCGCCTGAACGGGTGTCGGTCAGTGCGTCTGCCGCAA
The DNA here is from genome assembly GCF_029953005.1 of Bradyrhizobium sp. Mp27. Classification (NCBI taxonomy): domain Bacteria; kingdom Pseudomonadati; phylum Pseudomonadota; class Alphaproteobacteria; order Hyphomicrobiales; family Nitrobacteraceae; genus Bradyrhizobium; species Bradyrhizobium sp. Mp27. Next base: position 9,207 of record NZ_JASAUS010000014.1, read on the forward strand.
CGCCGACCACCCTTCCCTCGAGCATCGGCCGGCGGCGAATGTTCAGCGCGTGAACCCGCACACGCGCCATCTGTCCGACATAGACCTCTTCCCGATCGGCAGGCTTCAATGTCGCCTCGATGACAAGCCGATCTTGCATCGGAACGATTTCCAAAAGGGTTTCCCGAGGTCCAAGCACGGCATTGAGGTCCCTGCTGTTGAGGCCGACGATCCTTCCACTTTCCGGGGCACGCAATTCAGACCGGACAAGCTGGGCACGCAACGCGGCAATTCGATGTCTGAGGTCGCCGATCTCCTCGCTCGTCGCATGCCGCTGCTTGGCGATATCCTGATTTTGGTTGAACCCCAGCTGCCGGCGTCTGTCCTGCAACTCCGCGATCTTGCCCTGCATCTCCGAGATTGACGCGGCATTGCGATCGACCTGTCCGGTGGCCTCGGCTTCGGCCCGTTGCAAGGCCAGCAAACGCGGTTTCCGGGCGAGGCCCTTTGCGAGGAGATAACTCGTGTCGGCGATCTCTTCCCGCAACAGCTTGAGTTGCTGTTCAAGTCCTTGGGTGTTGCTCTGCAGGCCGCGGATGGTGTCCGCGTTTTGCAGCATCTGCTGATCGATCACCTTGCGCTCGTTCTCAATCGCGGCCAGTCGCGCGGCAAATTCAGCCTGCTGGGTTTGAACGGCGATACGTGCGGAGAGACGCGTCGCACTTTCCCGCAATTCGTCCGGAAACCGGATTGACTTCGCACCGTCTTGCTCCGCCGCCAGCCGGGCCTCCATCGCCAGGTCAGCAAAGAACTTCGTTTCGAGGGAACCAAGGGTCCCTTCGATCTGCGCGGTGTCGAGCCGTGCAATGAGTTGGCCGGCTTCGACGTGATCGTTCTCCCGGACATAGATCGATTTGATGATTCCGCCTTCCAGATGTTGCACCGCCTTGCGCTTCGAATGGACCTTGATGAATCCTGGTGCCACGACGGCGCCGCGGAGCGGAACCGTGGTTGCCCACAAGCCGAAGCCGCAAAATTGCAGGACGAGCAGTACACAGCCCCATGCGATGATCCGTCGCATGTCGGATCGCGGCTGCTCCGTCGGCCATGTCTTCGACCGGCCGACAACAGGCGCGGACATCGCGGAGGCATGACCGGTCTGCGTCATGGAATGACCCTCCTGCCTGGCAGCCGCTGAGGTTCGACATTGCGCGGGAGCCCTGCCGAACCCGGGACCGGTGCCGGCCGCTGGCCGCGAAGAACATCATATGGCGGTCCGAAGGCGACCTGGTTGCCGTCCCTCAACAGCAGCACGGCATCGGCGATGGTCAACAGCCGCGGCCGGTGGGTGACGATCACCGACGCTGCACCGCGCGCCTTGGCCGATTGAATGGCGGAGCACAACGCTTCTTCGCCGTCCGGATCGAGATTGGCATTGGGCTCATCCAGCAGGATCAATTTGCGATCGCCGAAGAAGGCGCGTGCAAGACCAATGCGCTGACGCTGGCCACCGGAAAGCCTGCAGCCGTCGCGGCCGATCTCGGTCTGGTAGCCGGCCGGAAGGGACAGGATCATCTCATGCGCCTGCGCGAGCATGGCCGCGGCGACGATGGCCTCGTCCCGTGCGTATTCGTCGAACCCGGCAATGGCTTCGGCCACTGTTCCATCCAGGAGCTGCACGTCCTGGGGGAGATAGCCGACGAATTGCCCAAGCTGGTCGGGATCCCAGGTATGGAGTGCTGCGTGGTCCAACCGGATCGTACCGCTGGTCGGCCGCTCGAGGCCCGCCATCAAGCGCAGCAATGTGGATTTTCCGGCGCCGGTCGGTCCGATCACGACGACTAGCTCGGACGGCCGGCATTGAAAGGATATGCCCGCGAGGATGGGACGCTGCGTCCCGCCAATCCGGAATGTCACCCGTTCGACCTTGAGCATGCCGGCTGGCGGCGGAAGCAACGTCTTCCGCGGACGCGCAAGCACCGGCATCGCGGCGTTGCAGACCTGCGTCCAGGCGTCCTGCGCAGATGCCAGCGCGCGCCAGGCCGAGACCAACCCTTCCATGGGCTGTAACGTGCGCGCTATCAGGATTGAGCTCGCGATCAGACTGCCGGACAGCACCTCGTTCTGGAGCACGAGCCAGGCACCGGCGCCGATCGCGGCGATCTGCAGGATGGTCCTGACCATTCGCGCGGCGGCGCTAATCGTGTGGATGCGTTCGCTGGCCCGCACCACCGGAGACAGGGCTTCGTCATTGAGGCTCATGAACGCGCGGATAGCGCCCCGGGTCCAGCCCATCGCCCGCACCACGCTGGAGTGCCGGACGATTCCATCGAGCAACGCCTGCGTCTTCAACGCGGCCTGCGAAGCCTGCGCAATTTCCCCGCGCGCGATCCAGTGGCTTGCAACACCCATCGCCAGCAGGACCGCCACCCCGATCAGGGCTATGACGCCGTACCAGGGGTGCAGGAAGAACAGGATGAGAATGAACACCGGGAGGAATGGAGCATCTATCAGCGATGTGACCGTTCCGCTCGACAGGAAAGTTCTCAACTCGCGAAGCTTGACCAGATCGTGCTGCCGGCCGTCGCCCGGCGCCGCGCCGGTGATGCTGCCTTCAAGGATGATCGGAGCGAGGCAGTGCTCGAACCCGACCGCGAACCGGCTCAACAGGCGGTTACGAAACGTGTCGAAGGCGGCGCTGAAGGCGAGAGCGCCGACGGCGATGACGGTGAGGCCGACAAGCGTCTCGACGCTTCCGCTGCTGAGCACGCGGTCGAACACTTCGATGGAATAGAAAGGTACGACCAGCAGCAGCAGGTTTATGGACACGCTGAAGCAGACGATCCACACCAATGCGAATCGTCCCGGAATCAAGGCCACCAGCAATCTCTGACCAGATGCTGGGATCACACCACGGTTACGCGAATACATAACTTGCCGGCACTATCACTGACTGAAATGAGGGCGGGGCGGCCTGACAGCCGCCCCGCTACTAGTCGGCGCTAGACAACGTCAACGGCCGTATAACCGGCGGCAGTGTTGATGTCGTCGATCGACTCGAACGGTGTCGCACCGCCCGTGATGCCATCGAGCTGGATGGCGCCGAAGCCGAAATCCAGCACGGTGTTGGTGCCGTCGTCGTCCACCACCACAGTAGCCGGGTCAAAGCCTGGCGGAGCGTCGACAACAACGGCATCGCCATCGGCAAAGCTGAGATCGGTGACTTCATCGTTGCCGAAGTTCGTGGCTGTGTTGTCGCCGAAATTGTGCGTATCGGTACCAGCACCGCCCGTCAGCACATCATCGCCGAGGCCACCGTTGAGGACGTCGGCGCCATTGCCGCCGTCCAACTCGTCATCGCCGTTACCGCCGCTCAGGGTGTCATTGCCGGCGCCGCCCGACAGGATGTCAGCCCCAGCCTCGCCGTTCAGGACATCGGTGCCGTCGCCGCCATCGAGTGTGTCATCTCCGGCGTCGCCGTCGAGCGTGTCGTTGCCGGTTCCGCCGCTCATTTCGTCATCACCGGCGCCGCCGCTCATGGCATCGTTGCCCGCGCCGCCGGCCATCTCGTCGTCTCCGGCATCGCCGAACATCGTATCGTTACCGGCGCCGCCGTCCATGATGTCGTCGCCCGCGTCGCCGTGCATGGTGTCGTTGCCATCGCCACCGTCGAGCGTATCGGCGCCCAAACCGCCGTTCAGGATGTCGTCACCGGTACCGCCGTTCAGCAGGTCATTGCCAAGTCCGCCGTTCAGCGTGTCGTTGCCGGCATCGCCATTCAGAATGTCATCTCCGAATCCACCGTTGAGTACGTCGTTACCGTCGCCGCCATTCAAGACGTCATCGCCGGCGTCGCCGCTCAACGTATCGTCGCCGGCGTCGCCCCACAGGGTGTCGGCACCCGCGCCGCCATGAATGTCATCATTGCCGTCGCCGCCGTGGATGCCGTCGTCGCCGGCGTCACCAAAGAGCTGGTCAGCGCCGGCTCCACCATCGATGGTGTCGTTGCCTTGGTCGCCATGGATGATGTCGGCGCCGGCATTTCCGTTCAGCGTGTCGTCGCCCGCGCCGCCGTTGATCGTGTCGTCGCCGGCGCCACCGGTGATCGTATCGATACCGGCATTGCCATCCAGGGTATCGTTGCCGGCACCGCCATCGATGGAATCATTGCCCGCGCCGCCGCTTACCTCATCATTGCCGTCCAGGCCAGTAATGGTGTCGTTGCCTTGAAGGCCAAAGATCTGATCGTCTACATTCGTGCCAGGCAACACATCGTCGCCTGCTGTTCCGATGATCAGTGCCATGATCTCCACTCCCTTTGCATGGAAATGCGCGATGCGGGTCGCCTTGCGGCCCGTCACGGACGTCGCAAATTTCGGTTTGGCTTGATGCCCATCACCGATCGATGTGGGCTCCGATCAAGCAACCTTGGATGAAAGGAGAGCGATCCAGCAATCCCCATTTGGGGACAAAAGAATACGGCAAGCTGGTGGACCCAATGACGGCCACAATCTTCGTCTCAGGCGCGAACGACCCTCACGCTTTCAAGCGAATGAGTCCGTCAAGGTGATGCAAGGTGATGTCGGCGTAAGTGCGTGCGGAGATGTCTGCGACGCTCTCCCGATCGCGTACGATGATCGTACGCGCGTGCTGCCCGCGAGAGCCGGATAATGCTCGCGTCAATCCAGGATCGGCTCTCGCGGCAATTCGTCTTCAGGGCTGCGGGCCGTCATAGCCCTCGATGATGATGAGGTCGGCGATGGAGTGCGGCTGGCGCACCTTGATGTTGGCCTGGTATTCCGGCGAGTTGTAGCAGGCGATCGCAGTCTCGTAGTCGGGAAATTCAATCACGACGTTGCGCGAGCGGCTTTGGCCTTCGACGGTGGTGAACTTGCCGGCGCGGACGACAAAGCGGCCACCCCATTTCTTGAAGATCGGACCGTTGGCGACGGCATAGGGCTTGTAGCCCTCGTCACTGCTCACGTCCACGCGCCCGATCCAGTAGCCCTTTGCCATTGTTCTTCTCCCTGTTTGTTGATGTCTATCTAAGCATGACCCGACCGGAAAACCGCTGCACGCTTTTTCCAGATCATGCGCCGAGCGCCTGCGCGATCTCGGCCTGGATGGCTTCCGCGATCGCCTTGGGGTCTGTGGCTTCCACCACCGGCCGTCCGACGACGAGGTAATCGGCGCCCGCGGCAATTGCGCGGCCCGGCGTCATGATGCGTTTCTGGTCGCCGCTCGCAGAACCCGCCGGGCGGATGCCGGGGGTGACGAGGCTCATCTGGTGGCCAACGATCTTGCGCAAGGCGCCGACCTCCTCGGGCGAGGACACCAGCCCGTCGACGCCGAGCACCTGCGCCTGCTGCGCGCGCGCTTCGACCAGCTCGGAGACGCTGAGCCGATAGCCGGCCGCATGCAGATCGTCGTCGTTGTAGGACGTCAGCACCGTGACGGCGAGAATCTTCAGGCTCGCGCTACCGCGGCCTTCGACCGCGCCCTTCATGGTCTGCGGATAGGCGTGCACGGTGACGAAGGTTGCACCCAGCTTGGCCACGCTCTCCACACCACGCGTGACGGTGTTGCCGATGTCGTGCATCTTGAGATCGGCAAACACCTTCTTGCCCTTGTCGGCGAGCTTGCCGATCAGCGGCAGGCCGCCGGCATAAGCGAGCTGATAGCCGATCTTGTAGAAGGTGACGCTGTCGCCGAGCCTTGCGATCATCGCCTCCGCGGCGTCAACGCTGGGCAGGTCGAGCGCAACGATCAGGCGGTCCTTCGGGGCGATCTCGGCTGGCGTCATGTCACCTCACATCATGCGTTGGGAAATGTCGATCAATTGCCGCACCAGCTCCTTCAACGCGGCGATGTCGCCCTCGTTCTTCAGCCTGTCCATATCGTCATAGGCCTGGTCGGCAAAGGCGAGCGTGAGCTGGCTGGCAATCACATTGGCGTGGCAGGAGGTCAGGATCAGTCGCAATGCCTGGAGCGCACGGGCCGCACCGAGCCGGCTCTGCGAGGCGCCGGCGAGCGCGAAGGCGCGGTTGCGAAACACGTCGCCGCGCGTCTCGTGCAGCTCATGCACGCGGCTGACCCAGTCGATCGCGTTCTTGAGCAATGGCGGCACCGAGGCGTTATATTCGGGCGAAACGATCAGCACGCCATGATGCGCGCCGATCATGCGCTTGAGATTGATTGCGTGCTTGGGCACGCCCGACTTGGCCTGGAGATCGCCGTCGTAGATCGGCAGCGGAAAATCGGCGAGCGAGATGCGGGTGACGTCGACGCCGGCCTGGGCGAATTCATAGGCGGCGACCGCCGCCAGCTTCGCATTGTGCGAGCCGGTGCGTAGCGAGCCGGGAATGATCAGGATTTTCGGTGCGGACATCCGCTTCCATGCGTTCGGCGAAACGAGTCCGCCGCGCAAAGGGGAATGCCGGCGGAATTAGTCCTTGCGATACACCCAGACGCGGGCCGGCGGAAGGTTCATCCAGATCCGTTCCGAGGCCTCTGTGGACACGCCGGGCAGCGATTTCGGGATCGGCGGCACCACCGCATAGGTGAACTGCACGAAGGGCGCGCCCGGGGTCAGCGCCGCGAAGGCGTCGCGGACCAGCCGGAGCCGCGTCAGCATCGGTTTCGTCACGAGCGGCAGGCCGGAGACGACGGCGGAGGCCGGTGCGCTGAGCACGTTCCAGAGCGTGTCGCGCAGGCGATAGGCATCGCCCTGCACCACCTTGGCTTGCGGATAGCGGTCGCGCAGCAAGGCGCAGAAGCCGGGATTGTATTCGACGAGGACGAGGCGCTTCTGGTCGACGCCGCGCTCGACCAAGGCCGAGGTGATGGCGCCGGTGCCGGGCCCGAGCTCGACCACGGGTGCGTCCGAGTTGACGTCGACGTAATGCGCCATGGTCCGGGCGAGCAGCTTGCCCGAAGGCATCACCGCACCCATGTGCAGCGGCTTTTCGATCCACGATCTGAGAAAACGCACCTCGTCATCGAGACGAGGCTTCTTCAACGCACGCGCGGACGATGGCAATGGCATGTCTGGACCGGACGGGACCGCAGGACCGCGGCGTGTCAGAAAATGGTCATAAACAGGTATAGGCCGAAGGCGGAACGGTCAAGACGAGTCAGGTCGCCCGATTACTGAATAGATCCTTGACCTTGGCGAAGAAGCCGACGGATTCCGGCTGGGTATTACCGGAGGAGAGCTTTTCGAATTCCGCCAGCAATTCCTGCTGCTTCTTGGTGAGATTCTGCGGGGTCTCGACGGCAACCTGGACGTACATGTCGCCCATCTGGCGCGAGCGCACCACCGGCATGCCTTTTGATGCAATGCGGAATCGGCGGCCCGACTGGGTTCCGGCCGGCACCTTCACCTTGGTTTTGCCGCTGTCGATGGTCGGCACCTCGAATTCGCCGCCGAGGGCGGCCGTCACCATCGAGATCGGCACCCGGCAGTGCAAATCGGCGCCGTCGCGCTGGAAGAGCTGGTGCTGGGCCAGCGACAGGAAGATGTAGAGGTCGCCGGGCGGGCCGCCGCGAACCCCGGCCTCGCCCTCGCCGGCGAGCCTGATCCGGGTGCCGTCCTCGACCCCCGGGGGAATGTTGACCGACAGCGTCCGCTCGCGGGTGACCCGGCCCTGGCCGGAGCAGGACGGGCAGGCATCCTCGATCATCTGGCCGCGGCCCTGGCAGCCCGGGCAGGTGCGCTCCAGCGTGAAAAAGCCCTGCGACTGCCGCACGCGGCCGGCGCCGCCGCAGGTCGAGCAGGTCTTCGGCTTGGTGCCGGCCTTGGCGCCGATGCCCGAGCAGGCCTCGCAGGTGACCGAGACCGGAATCTCGATCTGCGCGGTCTTGCCGCCAAAGGCTTCCTCGAGCGTGATTTCCATGTTGTAGCGCAGGTCGGCGCCACGCTCGCGGCCGCCGCGGCCGCGCTGCCCGGCCATGCCGAACAGGTCTTCGAAGATGTCGGAGAAGGAGGAGGCGAAGCCCGCACCGAAACCGGCGCCGCCGCCGGGACCGCCCTGCTCGAAGGCCGCATGGCCGAAGCGGTCATAGGCCGCGCGCTTGTCCTTGTCCTTGAGGACCTCGTAGGCCTCGTTGATTTCCTTGAACTTGACTTCGCTGGTGTCGTCCCCGGGATTGCGGTCCGGGTGGAATTTCATCGCCAGCTTGCGGAAGGACGACTTCAGGACGGTATCGTCGGCTGAACGTTCGACTTCGAGGGTTTCGTAGTAGCAGCGCTTGGTGGACATGGCGGGCTCGGTCTATCCAATCGCGAGTCAAGTCGGAGCGAAACAACGTCGCCACGCGACGATATAGGCAGCCTTCTGCTTCGCGGCAGAGGGCTGCATGGCAGCGTTGAGAATAACGGCTGGGAATTGATCGATCGTAACGGGCATCCCGCCCGTCGAGCCCGACACGACGGCCTCCCCCCTGAGGGGGGAGGCCAGTGCAGCGTGTGGGGTGCAAGCCGTCCGCATCATGACCCTCGCGGGCTTATGCGGACTTCTTGTTGTTCTTGTCGTCGTCGACTTCGGTGAATTCCGCGTCGACGACGTCGTCCTTGGCCGCATCCTTCTTGGCGTCGGCCTCGGCCTGCTGCTTGTACATGGCCTCGCCGAGCTTCATCGAAGCCTGAGCCAGCGTCTGGGTCTTGGCCTTGATCGCCTCGGCATCGTCGCCCTTCAGCGCTTCCTTGAGGTCGCTGACGGCATCCTCGATCGCGCGGCGCTCGGGCTCGGCGACCTTCGAACCGTGCTCGGCCAGAGCCTTCTCGGTGGAGTGCACCAGGCCATCCGCCTCGTTCTTGGCGGTGACGGCCTCGCGGCGCTTCTTGTCCGCCTCGGCGTTGGCCTCGGCGTCCTTGACCATCTTCTCGATGTCGGCTTCCGACAGGCCGCCGGAGGCCTGGATGCGGATCTGCTGCTCCTTGGCCGTGGCCTTGTCCTTGGCCGAGACGTTGACGATGCCGTTGGCGTCGATGTCGAAGGTCACCTCGATCTGCGGCATGCCGCGCGGAGCCGGCGGAATGCCCATCAGGTCGAACTGGCCGAGCATCTTGTTGTCGGCCGCCATTTCACGCTCGCCCTGGAAGACGCGGATGGTGACCGCGTTCTGGTTGTCCTCGGCGGTCGAGAACACCTGGCTCTTCTTGGTCGGGATCGTGGTGTTGCGGTCGATGATGCGGGTGAACACGCCGCCCAGCGTCTCGATGCCCAGCGACAGCGGGGTCACGTCGAGCAGCAGCACGTCCTTGACGTCGCCCTGGAGCACGCCGGCCTGGATCGCGGCACCGATCGCCACGACTTCGTCCGGGTTGACGCCCTTGTGCGGCTCCTTGCCGAACAGCTGCTTCACGACTTCCTGGACCTTCGGCATGCGCGACATGCCGCCGACCAGAACGACTTCGCCGATCTCACCGGCGGTGACGCCGGCGTCCTTCAGCGCCTTGCGGCAGGGCTCGACCGTCTTCTGGACGAGATCGTCGACCAGCGCCTCGAACTTGGCGCGGGTGAGCTTCATCGTCAGATGCTTGGGGCCGGTCTGGTCCGCGGTGATGAAGGGCAGGTTGATCTCGGTCTGCGTCGTCGACGACAGCTCGATCTTGGCCTTTTCAGCGGCTTCCTTAAGGCGCTGCAACGCGAGCTTGTCGTTGCGCAGGTTGATGCCCTGCTCCTTCTGGAACTCGTCGGCCAGATAACCCACGAGGCGCATGTCGAAGTCTTCGCCGCCGAGGAAGGTGTCGCCGTTGGTCGACTTCACCTCGAACACGCCGTCGCCGATTTCGAGAATGGAGATATCGAACGTGCCGCCGCCGAGATCGTACACGGCGATCGTGCCGGTCTTGGTCTTGTCCAGACCATAGGCGAGCGCGGCCGCGGTCGGCTCGTTGATGATGCGCAGCACTTCAAGGCCCGCGATCTTGCCGGCGTCCTTGGTCGCCTGGCGCTGGGCGTCGTTGAAGTAAGCGGGAACGGTGATGACGGCCTGGTCGACCTTCTGGCCGAGATGGGCCTCCGCGGTCTCCTTCATTTTTTGCAGGATGAACGCAGACACCTGCGAGGGCGAGTAGGTCTGGCCGTCGGCCTCGACCCAGGCGTCGCCGTTGGAAGCCTTCACGATCTTGTACGGAACGAGCTTCTTGTCCTTCTCGACCATCGGGTCGTCGTAGCGGCGGCCGATGAGGCGCTTCACTGCGAAGAACGTACGCTCGGGATTGGTAACGGCCTGGCGCTTGGCAGGCTGGCCGACGAGGCGCTCACCGTCGTCCGTCACAGCGACGATCGAAGGCGTCGTGCGCATGCCTTCGGAATTCTCGATGACTTTGGCGTTCTTGCCATCCATCACGGCGACGCACGAATTCGTGGTGCCGAGGTCGATCCCAATGACCTTTCCCATGGTCCTGATATCCTTGTTTTTGCGGCAGGTTGGCTGGGCCCAAGAGGCACCCGCTCCAAACCCCTAAGATCAAACATCCGCGATATTGCGATGGTTGACGCTCATATAGGAGGGGGGGAGGGGCCCGCAAGGACCGAACGCAAGTTTCGGCCATGAAAACATTGGGTTTTGGAAGATCTATCCGGGCTCAACCGCCCTTGCGGGTGAGGAATTATTAACAGGTTCAGGCGTCAGCCGGCCCCCGCCACCGTGATCTGCCCCGCCCTGTTACCGGCGGGCCAAACCCGTTAAAAGGCGGGCGGCCGGACCGCCGCCATCAAGGCGGCTTTGCGCGACAAAGCGGCCCAACGGCCGACCATCGAACGGCCTCAATGTGAACCAATCAGAGTGCCCATGAAGCTCATTCGCCCCCTCGCCGCGCTCGCCGTCCTCGTCGCCACGGCGCTTCCGGCCCTTGCGGCCGATGCCGTTTTCCCGCCCGGCTTGCGCCTCGGCATGGTGCCGCTGGTTGGCCTGAGCACGGCCAAGACGTTTCCGGGCTTCGAGAGCGAGGACGGCAGCGTCAAGGTGCTGATCACCGAGCTGCCGCCGGCGGCCTATGGCGAGGTCGTGAGCGCCTTCAATTCCAATCCCGGCGGCACCGCCGGCGTCAAGCAGGACAAGATCGAGACCCCCGCGGGTCTTGCTTATTTCACCATGGAAAGCGGCAAGGCCGGCGAGACGCCGGTGAAGCGCTACTCGATGATCGTGCCGGGCGCCGGCTTCTCCGGCTATGTCGCGGTGCAGATCCCGGAGAACGCGACCAAGATCTACACCGACGAGGCGGTGCGGCAAATGTTTGCGAGCGCCGTAACCCGCAAGCAGGTCTCGGCCGAAGAGCAGATCGCGCTGATGCCGTTCAAGATCACCGATCTCGCCGACTTCAAGGACATCCGCACGCTGGCGCCGGGCTCCAGCATCATCCTGGCCGACGGCAACGAGAGCGCAGGCTATGAGTCGAAGCCGTTCATGATCCTCGGCTTGATCGGCGCCACCCCGCAGCAGGCCGACGATCGCGCCCGCTTCGCCCAGGAGGCGGCGCTGCAGATCCCCGGCGTGCGCGAGTCGCGCGTCACCATGTCCGAGCCGATCCGCATCAACGGCCAGCAGGGTTTCGAGACCCGGATCGACGGCGTCAGCGGCAAGGGCAAGACGCCCGTGACCGTGGTGCAGTGGATTCGCTTCTCGAGCGGCGGCGCCTCGCTGCGCATCATCGCCAGCGCCCCGCGCGACCAGTGGTCGGCCGCCTTCACCCGCTTCCGCGCCGTGCGCGACGGCATCCAGCCCAAGGGTTAGTCTCAAGGGTTAGCCCAAGCGCTGGACAGAACCGGCTGCATTTTCGGGCTTCTGTTCGTATACGAACGGAACTAGGCTTCCTCCCATTGGATTATCCCGGAGGGAGGCGAACGATGCTTGATCGACGACAAATCCTCGCGGCGCTTGGGACAAGCGCTCTCGTAGCCCTTGCTCCAACCGCGCTCCTTGCGGCCGCATCGATCAAGCCGGACGATGCCTCCGTGCTGCTCGTGATCGACGTGCAAAACTGCTTCCTGCCTGGCGGCAGCCTCGCCGTGAAGGAAGGCGAGCAGGTCGTTCCCGTCATCAACAAGATGGCGAAAGCCTTTGCGAACGTGGTGATGACCCAGGACTGGCACACGCCGGGCCACATTTCGTTTGCGTCAGTGCACTCCGGCAAGAAGCCGTTCGAGACCGTCGATCTCCCCTACGGCAAGCAGGTGCTGTGGCCCGACCATTGCGTGCAGGGCACCGACGGCGCCGCGCTGTCGAAGGACCTCGCGATCCCGCATGCCGAGCTCATCATCCGCAAGGGTTTTCACAAGGACGTCGACAGCTATTCGGCCTTCCTGGAAGCCGACGGCAAGACCTCGACCGGCCTCGCCGGTTACCTGAAGGGCCGCAAGATCAAGCGTGTCTTCGTCGCCGGCCTCGCGACAGACTTCTGCGTCGCCTGGACCGCGCTCGATGCGCGCAAGGCGGGCTTCGAGGTTTATGTGGTGGAGGACGCCTGCCGCGGCATCGACACGCAGGGTTCGCTGGCAAAAGCCTGGGCCGACATGGCCAAGGCCGGCGTGAAGCGGATTCAGTCCGCGGATATCGCGGTGAGCGCCTAAGATAGCAATCGGTCGTTCTGGGGCGATGCAAAGCATCGAACCCGGAATGACGCCAAGGCTTGGTTAGCCGCTCAGTTCACTTCGTTGCTGTTCGCAGCCGGCGCAGCCTTGGTGCCGCCCTTGGCGACACCGACCAGCGCCGGGCGCAGCACGCGCTCGCCGATGGTGTAGCCGGCCTGCATGACCTGCACGACGGTGCCCGCAGGCACCGACGCATCCGGCACCTCGTACATCGCCTGCTGGAAGTTCGGGTCGAACTTCTGGCCCTGCGGATCGAACTTCTTCACGCCGTGCTTTTCCAGCGCGTTGAGCAGCGAGCGCTCGGTGAGCTCGACGCCCTCGATCAGCGAGGTCAGGCCCGGATCGGCCGCGGCACGGGCCTCGGCCGGAACGGCATCGAGCGCACGCTGGAGATTGTCGGCGATGTCGAGCACGTCGCGGGCAAAGCCGGTGATGCCGTAGAGGCGGGCGTCGGCGACCTCCTTGGTGGTGCGCTTGCGCAGATTTTCCATCTCGGCCAGCGTCCGCAGCATGCGGTCACGCGCCTCGGCGGCTTCCTTCTGCAACAGCTCGACCGAGCCGGGCTCCGGATCGTCGGGCATGATGTAGGGTTTTGACACCACGGGCTCGTCGGTCTGTGGGGTCGTGTCGTCGGGCTGCCGGTCTCGATCGGTCATCGGCTCTCTTCTCGAACTCGTCTCAAGGGATTGTTGGCCCGGATATCGTGCCTAAGCTCACGAAAATCAAGCGCCCGTGATCGAAGGAAACGCCGATCAGCCCCCCAGGAGGCGGCTGACGATGCGCGCGGCGTAGTCCACGGTCGGGATCACGCGGGCATAATTCAGCCGCGTCGGCCCGATCACGCCCAAAACGCCGACGATGTGGCCGGCGGCATCCCGATAGGGTGAGATGATGGTGGAGGAGCCTGACAAGGAAAACAGTTTGTTCTCCGAACCGATGAAGATCCGCACGCCCTCGGCGGTCTCGGCGCGCCCCAGAAGGTCGATCACGCCGCGCTTGGTCTCGAGATCGTCGAACAACAGGCGAACGCGCTCCAGATCCTCCAGCGCGTGCAGATCCTCGAGCAGGTTGGCGTGGCCGCGAACGATCAGCTGGCGGTCCTCGTTCTCGCCGCCGGACCAGCTCGCAATGCCGGCCGAAATCACCTTTTGCGTCAGCTGATCGAGCTCGGCACGGGCTTCGCCGAGCGCGGTTTCGAGCTCGAGCCGCGCCTCGGCCAGCGTGCGGCCGCGGATCCGCGCATTGAGGAAATTACCGGCTTCCGTGAGCGCCGAGGAGGGAACTCCCGGCGGCAGCGACAGCACGCGGTTTTCGACCTGACCGTCCTCGCCGACCAGGATCACCAGCGCTTTCTCCGGTTCCAGCCGAACGAATTCGATGTGTTTCAGCCGCACATTGGATTTCGGGGTCAGCACGACCGCTGCGGCGCGGGTGAGACCGGACAGCCGCGTCAGCGCCTGGTCCAGCGCCGCCTCGACCGATTGCGCCTGACCGACGGAGGTGAGCTGGCTCTGGATCGACTGCCGCTCGGCATCATTGAGGTCGCCGACCTGCATCAAGGCGTCGACGAAGAAGCGTAAGCCGAGTTCCGTCGGCAATCGGCCGGCGGAGGTGTGGGGCGCATAGATCAGGCCGAGCTGTTCCAGGTCGGCCATGACATTGCGAACCGAGGCCGGCGACAGCGGCATCGCGATCAGCCGCGAAATATTGCGCGAGCCAACCGGCTCGCCGGTCGCGAGATAGCTTTCGACAATTTGACGAAAGATGTCGCGGGAACGCTCGTTGAGCTGGGCGAGGCCTGCGCGCGGCGCGATCAGATGGATCGGATCGTGATGGGCCACAGACGGTAACTCCTCTCAGACGCTTATAATTTGTCCATCCCGGAGGGTTCTGACAAGCGTGGCGTTTGCGGGGTGGAAAACCCGGGGTGAAAAAGCCTTGCCGCCCACCCTCACCCCACCTACAAGCACCGCGAATAGCCCTTTTCCGAGAGTTTTGGAGGATTTCCCATGCGGCCAAGCCGCCGTGCGCCCGACGAATTGCGCCCCGTGACGCTGGAGCGCGGCGTGGTCAAATATGCGGAAGGCTCCTGCCTGGTGAAATTCGGCGACACCCATGTGCTGGTCACCGCCACGCTGGAAGACCGCCTGCCGCCGTGGCTGAAGGGCCAGGGCCGCGGCTGGGTCACCGCCGAATACGGCATGCTGCCGCGCGCGACCTCCGAACGCACCCGCCGCGAGGCCTCCGCGGGCAAGCAAAGCGGCCGTACAGTCGAGATTCAGCGCCTGATCGGCCGCTCGCTTCGCACCATCGTCGATCTCGAAGCACTCGGTGAGCGCCAGATCACGGTCGATTGCGACGTGCTCCAGGCCGACGGCGGCACGCGCACGGCCTCGATCACCGGCGCCTGGGTCGCGCTCGCCGATTGCATCAACTGGATGAAGGCGCGCAACATGATCAAGGCCAAGGTGCTGCGCGACAACGTCGCCGCGATCTCCTGCGGCATCTACAACGGCACGCCCGTGCTCGACCTCGACTATGCCGAGGATTCGGAAGCCCAGACCGACGCCAATTTCGTCATGACCGGCGACGGCCGCATCATCGAGGTGCAGGGCACCGCGGAACGCGAACCGTTCACGCAGGACGAGTTCCTCGCGCTGATGGCGCTGGCCCAGAAGGGTATCGCGCGGCTCGTGGACTTGCAGAAACTGGCTGTGGCGTAGTCAATAGGCCCATGCACCGCCGAATCACCGGAAAGCTCGTCATCGCGACCCACAATCCCGGCAAGCTCGCCGAGATGAAGGAGTTGCTCGCGCCTTACGGCATCGAGGCGGTGTCGGCCGGTGAGCTCGGCCTGCCCGAGCCCAACGAGACCGGCAACGATTTCCGCAGCAACGCCGCGATCAAGGCGATCGCGGCGGCGCAGGCGACCAAGCTCCCCTCCTTCGCCGACGATTCCGGCATCGTGGTCGACGCGCTCGACGGCGCGCCCGGCATCTACAGCGCGCGCTGGGCCGGTCCAGCCAAGGATTTTGCCGCGGCGATGGCGCAGATCGAGCGCCTGTTGCAGGAGCGCGGCGCCACCACGCCGGACAAGCGCACCGCGCATTTCGTTTCCGCGCTCTGCGTCGCTTGGCCCGACGATCATCTCGAAGAGGTCGAGGCGCGCGTCGACGGCACCTTGGTCTGGCCGCCGCGCGGCACCGCCGGCTTCGGTTATGATCCGATGTTCCTGCCCAATGGCCACGATCGCACCTTCGGCGAGATGACCAGCATCGAGAAGCACGGCCTGCCGCCGCTTGGCCTCGGCCTGTCGCATCGCGCCCGCGCCTTCGTGAAACTGGCGGAGATCTGCCTTGAGCCGCGCTAAGCAAGCTTTCGGCGTCTATGTGCACTGGCCGTTCTGCCTGTCGAAGTGCCCCTATTGCGACTTCAACAGCCACGTCCGCCACGCTGCGATCGACGAGGCGCGCTTCGCTTCAGCTTTCGCGAGGGAGATCGAAACGACCGCGCAGCGTGCGCCCGGCCGTGAAGTCACCTCGATCTTCCTCGGCGGCGGCACGCCGTCGCTGATGCAGCCGGCAACCGTCGGCGCGGTGCTCGATGCCGTCGGCAAGCACTGGACTGTCGCAAGCGATGTCGAGGTCACGCTGGAGGCAAACCCGACCAGCGTCGAAGCCACGCGCTTTGCCGGCTATCGCTCAGCCGGCGTCAACCGCGTCTCGCTCGGCGTGCAAGCACTCGACGATGCCTCGCTGAAAGCGCTCGGCCGGATGCACAGCGCCCGCGAAGCGCTCGACGCGGTCGCCATCGCCCGCCGTTCGTTCGACCGTTATTCGTTCGACCTGATCTACGCCCGCCCCGACCAGACACCGGCGATGTGGGCCGACGAGCTGCGCCTCGCGATCGACGAAGCCGCCGAGCATCTGTCGCTCTATCAGCTCACGATCGAGGAAGGCACGCCGTTCTTCGGCCTGCACCAGGCCGGCAAATTGAAGACGCCGGACGAAACGGTCGCGCGCGCGCTCTACGATGTCACGCAGGAAACCTGCGACAAGCTCGGCCTGCCCGCCTACGAGATTTCAAATCACGCGCGGCGCGGCGCCGAGTGCCGGCACAATCTGGTGTACTGGCGCGGCGAGGAATATGCCGGCATCGGCCCCGGTGCCCATGGCCGCCTCGATATCGACGGGATCAGGCACGCCACCGCCACCGAGAAGCGCCCCGAAGCCTGGCTGATGCGGGTCGAGACCAACGGCCACGGCAACGTCACCGACGATCTCCTCAACAGCGAGGAGCGCGCCGACGAATTTTTGCTGATGGGGTTGCGTCTCGCCGAGGGCATCGACCCCGAGCGCTACAGCGCGCTGTCGGGCCGCCCGCTCGATCCCAAGCGCATCGCGCTGTTGCGCGAGGAGGGCGCGATCATCGTGGATGCGACGGGGCGCTTGCGCGTGACGAGCAGCGGATTTCCGGTGCTTGATGCAGTGGTCGCGGATCTGGCGGCATAGCGAGTTGCCGTAGCCCGGATGGAGCGCAGCGTAATCCAGGGTTGTGCGAGTTGAGAGACCGGTCCCGGATTGCGCTGCGCTCCATCCGGGCTACGAAGATTACGCCCCAAAACTCTTCGGCGAGCCCGCGACCGCCACGCCACCACCCGTCGTCACCTTCATCACGGCGAGGCCGCGCTCGTTGGTGCCATCGGCGCGGAAGCGGAACAGGCCGTCGATGCCGGCGAAGCCGGAAGGGTTGGTGAGCACGTCCGGCGAGAAGCGCGTCGGGCCCTGCGTGCGCGCCAGCGCGGCGACGAGGGCGACCGCGTCATAGGCGAGCGTCGCGGTGCGGATCGGCTCGGCGCCGTATTTGGTACGGTAGCGGCCGGAGAAGGCGCGGAAGCCGGCCGGGTCCGGCGCGGCGTAGAGACCGCCTTGCAAGTTCGCATTGGCATAGACGCGCGGATTGTCCCACAGGCCGGTGCCGAGCAGCTGGATGTTGCGCAAATTCGCTCCTGCGGCCGTCATCGCATCGGCCACCGCGACGACGGCATCGCCGTCATCGGCGATGAACAGCGCATCCGCGCTGCCGAGCTGCTGCGCCACGGTGCGCGCCGGCGTCGCGCGATCGGCGCCGTATTTCTCGAAGGCGACAATGCGGCCGCCGCGCCGCGGCACCGCCGCCTTCACCGCGGCCTCGACGACATTGCCATAGGCGTTGTCGGGCACGAGCACCGCGACCGAGCGCTTTCCGATGCCGGCGGAATATTCGACGATGCGGTTGACGTCGGACGCCGGCAGGAAGGAGAGCAGAAAGACGCCGCGGCCGGCGATGCTGGAATCGGTCGAGAACGCGATCACCGAGATGCCGCGCGCACGCGCGACCTGCGCCACCGCCGGCACCGATTGCGCAAACAGCGGGCCCAAAATGATCTCGGCGCCTTCGTCGACTGCCTGCTGCGCACCCGCCTGCGCGCCTTGCGGGCTGCCGTTGTCGTCCTTGATCAGGAGCTGGATGTTGGGATTCTGGAACTCGGCCAGCGCCATCTCGGCGGCGTTGCGCATCGACTGCGCGGCGAGGCCGGCATTGCCGGCGGCCGAGAGCGGCAGGATCACGGCAACCTTCACTCCGCCGCTGCCGGCGGTGGTGGTGGCCTGTTGCGGCGGTCCGGCCGGCTGAGCCGGGGCCGGGGAGGAGCTGCTGAACGGGTTGGAGAACTGGCTGAGACTCTGCTGCACGCCGGCGCAGGCCGACAGCAAGGGGGCGCCGAGTAACAGGCCGAGTGCGCTTCGCCGGGTCGCCCCCGATAATCGGAAGCCCTGAACGGGAGATTTAGGATCGCGCGGGCCCAGCATCACAACTTCTCTTCTAACCGGCCGTCGGCCGGCCGGTCACAACATTCTTTCCACGACACAAGCCGCGGATTCAGGCATATTGTCGGCAAATAGTTAACTAAAACAAAAGGATAATGACCACTTAACGCGGCCGCACCTCAAGCCCTGGCTAGCTGTCCACCATCCGTCACCCGCATCAAGGCGGCGTTTCCGCCGCGAATATGGCGCCGACGCTTCATTCCCTCTGCAATGTGATGCCGGATGGATCACATTCCAGTCCTTCCTCACCCCTGACCTGGCGCGATCTTTTTCCGAGGACCGGTTCCCAGCCCCGGGGATCATGCCTAAGTTCGATTCATTATGCGCGCAAAGCCGAGCCCGATAAATACACCTGAAACGACGGATCCCGCCTCGCGCGGTTTCTCCATCGACGCCCATCGGCTGACGGCGCCGAAGGCGGCGCCGGGCCTCCATCTGGTCGCGACCCCCATCGGCAATCTCGGCGACATCACGCTGCGCGCGCTTCAGACGCTCGCCGGAGTCGACGTCATCGCCTGCGAGGACACCCGCATCACGCGGCGCCTGACCGAGCGATACGCGATCACGGCGCAGCTCAAGCAATATCACGAGCACAACGCGGAAGCGGCGCGTCCGAGGATCCTGGAGGCGCTGGGGCAGGGCGGTTCGATCGCGCTGGTGTCGGATGCCGGCACGCCGCTGATCTCCGACCCCGGTTTCAAGCTGGTGCGCGAGGTCTGCGCGGCCGGCCATGCGGTCTACGCGCTGCCCGGCCCGTCCTCGGTGCTGGCCGCGCTGTCCGTCGCCGCATTGCCGACTGACCGCTTCTTCTTCGAGGGCTTTCTGCCGGCGAAATCCGCCGCGCGAAAGTCGCGCCTTGCGGAGCTCGCCCGCATCGATGCGACGCTGGTGATGTTCGACTCCGGCAACCGCGTCCAGGACACGCTCGCCGAGCTCGCCGAGATCATGGGGACGCGCGAAGCCGCGATCTGCCGCGAATTGACGAAACTGCACGAGGAGATTTCGCGCGCGCCGCTGCAGGAGCTGGCACGCGGAGCGGACACGCTGGAGACGCGCGGCGAATTCGTGCTGGTGATCGCGCCGCCTGCGGCGGACGCGGAGCTGCTGACCTCGGATGCGCTCGACGGTCTGCTGCGCGAGCAGCTTGCCGCGCACAGCGTCAAGGATGCCGTCGCGCATGCGGTCGCGCTCTCGGGCCGGCCGCGCCGCGAGGTCTATGCCCGCGCGCTCGAGCTCGCAAAGGACCTGAGGGACGGCGATGGCGAAGACTGAGGGCGCGGAACCGAAAGCCGCCTCGCCCGAACGCGTCGCCGCGTTCCGCACCGGCATCTCCGCGGAGAGCCGCGCCGCCGCCTATCTCATGGCCAAGGGCTACCGCATCCTCGCCAGGCGCTACCGCACCCCACATGGCGAGATCGACATCGTGGCGCGCCGCCGCAACCTGATCGCCTTCGTCGAGGTCAAGGCCCGCACTACGCTGGATGACGCCGCCTTCGCCGTGACCCCGCGCCAACAGCAGCGCATCATCGACGCCGCGCAAGGCTGGCTCGTGGCGCATCCCGAGCATGCCGAATTCGAACTGCGATTCGACGCCATGCTGATTGCGCCGCGCTCACTTCCGCGCCATGTGTTGGCGGCATTCGACGCCTCGACCTGAAAGGCAGACCATGAAACTGAACGTCGCCGTCCAGATGGACCCCATCGCCCGTATCAACATCAAGGGCGATTCCACCTTTGCACTGCTCCTGGAGGCGCAGAAGCGCGGCCACGGCCTGTCCTATTACACGCCCGACAAGCTCTCGATGGTCGGCGAGGAGATCGTCGCGCCCATCCAGCTCCTGACCGTGCGCGACGAGCCCGGCGATCACTTCACGCTGGGCGAGCCCAGGCGCGAAGCGCTCAACGGCTTCGACGTGGTGCTGCTGCGCCAGGATCCGCCGTTCGATCTCGCCTACATCACCTCGACACATTTCCTGGAGCGCATCCATCCGAAGACGCTGGTCGTCAACGACCCGGCCTCGGTGCGCAACGCACCGGAAAAGCTGTTCGTGATGAACTTTCCGCAGCTGATGCCGCCGACGCTGATCTCGCGCGATCTCGACGAGATCAACGCCTTTCGCGACAAGCATGGCGCCGTCGTGATGAAGCCGCTGCACGGCCATGGCGGCGCAGCGGTGTTCCGCGTGATGCCGCAGGACATGAATTTCGGCTCGCTGTTCGACATGTTCTCGGTCACGTTCAAGGAGCCTTGGGTGATCCAGCAGTTCATCCCCGAGGTGAAGCACGGCGACAAGCGCATCATCCTCGTCAACGGCGAGTTCGCCGGCGCGGTCAACCGCGTGCCGGCCGCTGACGACCTCCGCTCCAACATGGTGCGTGGCGGCGCCGCGCAGGAGACCGAGCTCACGCCACGCGAGCGCGAGATCTGCGCCACCGTCGGCCCGGCGCTGCGCGAGCGCGGCCTGCTGTTCGTCGGCATCGATGTCATCAACGGCAACCTCACCGAGATCAACGTGACATCGCCGACGGGCATCCGCGCCATCGCGCGGCTCGGCGGCCCGGATGTCGCGGCGAAGGTCTGGGACGTAATCGAGCAGAAGCGGGCGAAGTAGCACCGGCCTGTAGCCCGGATGGAGCGCAGCGTAATCCGGGGTCGTGCAGCGCGCGGTGTGATCCCGGATTTCGCTGCGCTCCATCCGGGCTACGGACATCAATTGAAACACGAGGAACGACGCTCCTCCCCCTGAGGAGCGACTACCGCGCACGCTGCGCGAAGCGCCCATGACTAAACCACCCATTCACCATGACGCCGCGCGCATCGTTCGAACGAACGTCCCGTCCTGCGTGAATCTACGGGGCCATTGGCCGAGCGGATAACGCGACGTTCACCATCTGCCCAGAACGCGCATCGTCACGGGCCATCACACTCGGCCTCGCAACACCCCTTATACTTTTACTCCCTACTCATCGACGCAGGGGAACCCGCCACGTGCGGTTCGAGTGCCCCGCGTAAGAGTAGAAGCGTATGAACACCGCACGCATTGTCGTTCTCGTCATCGCGCTGGGCGCCGGCGGCGTCGCTGCGTATCTGGCGAGCGGCTTTGACAACAAGCCCGCGCCCGCCCTTCCCGTCGCCGAGAAGCTGCCGACGGTCGAGGTGCTGATCGCGAAGAACGACATTCAGCTCGGCCAGGCCGTGAAGCCCGAGGATCTGCAATGGCAGTCCTGGCCGGCGGCGACCGCGAGCAGCGCCTTCATCCGCCGCGACAGCAGACCCGACGCCCAGACCCAGATCGCGGGCTCGATCGCGCGCGTGCCATTGATGCAGGGCGAACCGATCCGCGAGCAGAAGCTGGTGAGGGCCGAGGGCTCGGGCTTCATGGCCGCGATCCTGCCCTCCGGCATGCGAGCCGTCTCCACCGAGATTTCAGCCGAGACCGGCGCCGGCGGCTTCATCCTGCCGAACGACCGCGTCGACATCGTTCTGACGCGGCGCCTGAAGAACCCCGATGGCGCCAACGGCGCGACCGGCGGCAACGACCTGATCCTGTCGGAGGTCATCCTGAGCAACATCCGTGTGCTCGCGATCGACCAGGCTCCCAAAGAAAAAGACGGCCAGAACGCCGTGCTCGGCAAGACCGTCACGCTCGAGCTCAAGCCGGACCAGGTCGCGACGCTGTCGGCCTCGCGCCAGGGCGGCACGCTGACGCTCGCGTTGCGAAGCATCGCCGATGCCAACGCGTCGGAGATTTCGATCGAAGACCTGGCGGCCAAGCGGCCCGGCGGCGTGAACGTGATCCGCTACGGGGTGCAGGCACGGCAACTGACGTCACAGAAGTGATGATGGGGACACCATGAACTACGGGGATGATCGGACGGGCCTGCGCATTCGGGGGAAGCGCGCGCGCTCGTTCTGGACGGGGGCGGTGCTGATGCTGGGGCTGATCGCAGCCCCCGACTTCGCCGGCGCGGCGGATGCGCCGGTCGGCGACCAGGCACCGATGCAGGCGCCGGATCTCGGCGTGTCGCCGGTTTCGACCATCGCGCCTGCGCGCACGCGCTCGCTGTCGCTCGGCGTCGGCAAGTCCGTCGTCATCGACCTGCCGCGCGAGGTCAAGGACGTGCTGGTGGCCGATCCCAAGATCGCCAATGCAGTGATCCGCTCGTCGCAGCGCGCCTATATCATCGGCGGCCAGGTCGGCCAGACCAACGTCGTGTTCTTCACCGCCGACGGCCAGCAGGTCGCCTCCTACGACATCGCGGTGAAGCGCGATCTCAACGGCATGCGCACGGCGCTGCGCCAGTCGCTGCCGGGCGTGCAGATCGAAGGCGTCGGCGACAGCGTGATGCTGACCGGCTCGGTGTCGAGCCCGATCGAGGCCCAGCAGGCCGGCGATGTCGCCGCAAAGCTCGTTGACGGCGCTGACAAGGTCGTCAATAACATCGTCGTGCGCGGCCGCGACCAGGTGATGCTCAAGGTCGTCGTCGGCGAAGTCCGCCGCGACATCGTCAAGCAGCTGGGCGTCGACCTCAGCGCCAGCCTGAATGCCGGCACGGCGGTCGTGAACTTCAACAACTCCAACCCGTTCTCGGTCAGCGGCGGACCGATCGTCGGCAGCAACGGGCTCGGCGTGGCCGGCCTCGCCAAGGGTGTCGCCACCGTCAGCGCCACGATGCGCGCGATGGAAAGCGCCGGCGTCATGCGTACACTGGCCGAACCGAGCCTGACCGCGATCTCGGGCGAATCCGCCACCTTCATCGCCGGCGGCGAATTCCCGATCCCTGCAGGCTATTCCTGCGATCCGGTCACCCACGTCTGTACCACCCAGGTCACCTACAAGAAGTTCGGCATCTCGCTGAACTTCACCCCGCTCGTGCTCAGCGAAGGCCGTATCAGCCTGCGCGTGATGACCGAGGTCTCGGAGCTGTCGAACACCAACGCGATCACGCTGACGCAGGCGGTGTCCTCGACCTCGAGCAACTCGATCACCATCCCCTCGGTCCAGACCCGCCGCGCCGAGACCACGCTGGAAATTCCCTCCGGAGGCTCGATGGCGATGGCCGGCCTTATCCAGCAGAAGACCAAACAGGCGATCAACGGCCTGCCCGGCGTCGACCAGGTGCCGATCATCGGCGCGCTGTTCCGCAGCCAGGATTTCGTCAACAACGAGACCGAGCTGATGGTGATCGTGACGCCCTATGTGGTGCGCGCGGTCGCCCAGAAGGAATTGTCGCGGCCAGACGACGGCTTTGCGCCGGCCTCGGACGCGCAGACGGCGCTGCTCGGCCGCATGAACCGGCTCTATGGCATCGCGCGCAGCGTCGATCCGATCGAAGGCAGCCGCGGCGATTTCGGCTTCATCATCGACTGAGACGGACGGTTTGGGGACCGGGACAAGAAACGGGGCAAGAGGGGACAAAGCGATGACGAAGATGATCGCCGATCGACGTCGCAAGCTGCGGATCGCGCTCGCGCTGACGGGGCTTTCCGTCATGCTCGGCGCCTGCAACACCACCGGCGACATCGTCACCCAGACGGTGCCGACCGACTATCGCCAGCGCCACCCGATCGCGGTGCAGGAAGCCAAGAAGTCGATCGTGATCTTCGTCGGCAAGGCGCGCGGCGGCCTCTCCACCGCGCAGCACGCGGACGTCGCGGGCATTGCCAGGGACTGGGTGCGCGAAGGCACCGGTTCCGTCGTCGTCGACGTGCCTAGCGACGCTGCGAATTCGCGCGCCGCGGCGGCGACCTATCACGAAATACGGTCGGTGCTCGCATCCGGCGGCGTGCCGTCGCGCGCCATCGTCCAGCATCCCTATCGCCCCGAGGATCCCGGCCTGCTGCCGACCATCCGCCTGAGCTATTCGAAGATCGCCGCGGTCGCCGGCCCCTGCGGGCTGTGGCCGGAAGACGTCGGTCCGAACATCCTCGACCCCGGCTACAACGAGAACCGGCCGTACTTCAATCTGGGCTGCGCCAGCCAGCGCAACCTCGCGGCCATGATCGACAACCCCGCCGACCTCGAGCAGCCGCGGGCGGAGACGCCCGCCTACACTGCACGGCGCGAGATCGCCTTCGAGCGCTACCGCAAAGGCATGGCGACCACGACCATGTATCCCGAGGCCGAAAAGGCCAAACTCAGCGACACCGGCAAATGACAAGTCTTCACGACGACGAAGAAGCGGACGACCCGCGGCACCCCGAGGACCACATTGCGCCGGTTCCTCGCATCTCGGTGCAGGCCTTTTGCGAGACCGAGCAGACTCTCGCCGCGATCACCGCGGCCGGGCAGGATCGCCGTCTCGCCAAGGCGCATCTCACCGCCAAGGGCGGCGGCCTTGCCGCGGCCATCGAAGTCTATGACACGATGCCGACGCCGAACGTCATCGTGATCGAATCCGACGGCACACGCGATATCCTCGAGGGCCTCGACGATCTCGCCGGCGTCTGCGATCCCGGCACACGCGTGGTCGTGATCGGCAACCCCAACGACACCGCACCCTATCGCGAGCTGGTCCGCCGCGGCGTCAACGACTACGTGGTGGGACCGGTCGAAACCCTCGACGTCGTCCGTTCGATCTGCAGCCTGTTCTCGGCGTCGGAAGCCATCATCACCGGCCGCGTCATCGCGGTGGTCGGCGCCAAGGGCGGCGTCGGTGCGTCCACGGTCGCGCACAACGTGGCCTGGACCATCGCGCGCGACCTCGCGCTCGATTCCGTCGTGATCGATCTCGACCTCGCCTTCGGCACCGCCGGCCTCGACTACAACCAGGACCCGGCGCAGGGCATTGCCAACGCGGTGCTCTCGCAGGACCGGCCGGACACGGCGCTGATGGAGCGCCTGCTCGCCAAATGCACCGAGCGCCTCAGTCTTCTCGCGGCGCCTGCCACGCTCGACCGCGTCTACGATTTCGGCGCCGAAGCTTTTGATGCGATCTTCGATACGCTGCGCATGACCACGCCCTGCATCGTGCTCGACGTTCCCCACCAATGGTCGGGCTGGACGCGCCGCGCGCTCGTCAATGCCGACGACATCGTGATCGTGGCCGAGCCCGATCTGGCCAATCTGCGCAACACCAGGAACATGCTGAGCGTGCTCAAAGCGGCACGGCCGAACGACCGTCCGCCGCTGTACTGCATCAACCAGGTCGGCATGCACAAGCGGGCGGAGATCGAGGTCAAGGCGTTCGCCAAGACCATGGAGAGCCAGCCGATCGCGGCGATCCCGTTCGACTCGAAACTGTTCTCGACCGCCGCCAATAACGGTCAGATGATCGCGGAGGTCTCCAAGAACCACCGCACCACCCTTCTGTTCCAGAACATGGCGAACCGCCTCGCCGGGCGTGGCGAGGTGAAGAAGCCGAAGCGCTCGCTGCTCGGGCCGCTCCTAAAGAGGCTCAAGGGCAGGGCGGGTCGCGGATCAGCCCCGCATCGCAAGGTGTCGTAAGGACGGAAGTGTTTTCGAGCGAAGTGGATACCGGTTCGCGCCAGCAAAACGCGTAAAAAAAGAATCCGGGCGAGGGCGGGCTATTTCTCCGCCCGCTGCTGCTTCTTCGCCAGCAACTGCCGCAGCGCCGTCACCTTTGCCGCGGCCTGATCCGGCGGCAGGTCGGCCTTCACGATGGTCTCGGCCTCGGCCTGCTTTCCCTGCAGTCCCACGACGAGCGCCAGATTGGCGCGCACGCGGGAATCGGCGCGATTGCGATCATAGGCGCGGCGCAGCGTTTCCTCGGCCCGCGGCAGATTGTTCTGGAGCATGTAGGACAGGCCGAGATTGGACAGAACCTGCGGCTCCTCGGGCACGATCTTCAGCGCCGCCGCATAATATTGCTGCGCCTCTTCGTTGCGACCGAGCTGATCGAGCGCCGCGCCTTGCGCCGACAGGATGCGCCAGTCGGGATCCTCAGGCGTATGCGCGCGGCTGAGCACATCGAAAGCCTGCTGGAAATTGCCGCTGTCGGCGAGCGCGCGGCCGTAGCCGGCGAGCAGCGCCTTGTTGCTGGGATGGGCAAGCACGGCCTGCTCCATCACCGCAACGGCCTGGGCGCGCTGGCCGGTCTCGCGCAGCGCCATGCCATATTCGAGCGCGACGTTGGGATCGGAAGGCTTGGCGCGATAGCGCTCGCGAAGCGCGTCCATGTCCGGCTTCGGATCGGCCCTGCCAGCCGTTTCCGACTTGCCGCCGAGCGCGCCGGTGATGTCCTCCAGACTCGTGGTCTGGCAGCCGCCGAGGGCAAGCATCACGAGCGCGGAAAGCAGGAATCTCGCCGGCGGAGAGGCAAGGGACGAACGCTTGGGCATACTCTGATCACTCGGCGACTGATCAGCGATGCTTACCGATTAACGCTAAAGTCCAGTTAAGGAACCCGGTCCGTCCGGCTTAATCGGTGAACTCGGCGCCGAATTCGCAGCCGATGCGCCAGCGCAGACGGCATTGGCGGGAATAATCGGGCGCGAAGATGATGGTGAATTGCGGCGGCACTTCCAGAAACTCCGCCACCACTTTCACGCCCCCATCCGAGATATCCGTGATCGTGCAATCCCTCGGCAGCGAGCCCGCGCCAAAGTGAATCTTGGCGAGCCGAGTGCACACCCGTCGTTCGCTTCTGCGGCGATTTGCAAGCATTTTGATTGTTCACTTGTTAGATCACGGCCCATCCCGCAGCTCTAGGAGTAGCGAACATTCGTTGGGATGTGCTGATGAGAGCCGCTCGCATTCGAGGCGTAGTGTCCGGACCCCGTTTACGATTGGTTAGGGTTTCGCGGCCTCTGGATATGTTCCCGTATTGTTCTTGCAGTGATTGGCCAGCTCTGCTACCCTTGATTGCATCAGGGGGCAGGCATGGTTCAGCGGGTTTCTACCGTCGCCTTTGAGGGGATCGAGGCCCGCGCGGTCGACGTGCAGGTGCAGGTCGCGCCCGGCCTGCCGGCGTTTGCCATCGTCGGCCTGCCGGACAAGGCGGTGTCGGAGGCACGGGAACGCGTCCGCTCGGCGCTGATTGCCTCGGGCCTGGCGCTGCCGGCGCGGCGGATCATCGTCAATCTGGCGCCGGCCGACCTGCCCAAGGAGGGCAGCCATTACGACCTGCCGATCGCGCTCGGGCTGATGGCCGCGATCGGCGCAATCCCGCCGGATGCGCTGACCGGTTTTACCGTTCTCGGCGAACTCGGTCTCGACGGCTCGATCGCGCCGGTGGCCGGCGTGCTTCCCGCCGCGATCGGCGCCAATGTGCGCGAGGAAGGCTTGATCTGTCCGGCAGCCTGCGGCTCGGAAGCGGCGTGGGCGAGCCCGGACATCCAGATCATCGCGGCACAATCGCTGATCCAGATCGCCAACCATTTCAAGGGCACGCAGGTGCTGTCGCGGCCCACGCCGCGCGTGCACGAGGTCGCCGCCTCCCCGCTCGACCTGCGCGACATCAAGGGCCAGGAGAGCGCCAAGCGCGCGCTGGAGATCGCGGCCGCCGGCGGACATCACCTGCTCAGGTCAGCGCCAGCCGAGAGGCCAAAATTATCGCTAGGGACACCGCGAACCAAGCGAGAACTATGAGCCTAACTGTGCTACTTTTGAGAGACGCGCTTGAGCAAGTCCTTCACCCACGGACACACCTGATGCCCAACGTACCAGCCTACTGCCCCAATTGCGGGGCGATTTTTCCGGCTCCAATCTCCTTGGGGGGTGGCGCCAGGATAGTTATCGAAAACTGCGTCACTAACTGTCCGCGGTGCGGCCATATCGCGAGCATGGACGGCGAGTTCGTAGGGCTCGAGAACGCTATTCACATCATTCGAAGCGCATCGGTGACGCCCGAGCGCCTACAGGCGTTCGCCAAGCTCCTGCGGGACGTTTACGATCAGAAGGTGCCCCTTGAGGAGGCCAAAGGGCGCGCAGAGAACATTGACCCCGCGCTGGGCAAAGCGGTCGATAGCCTGCAGAACAGCGGCAGCAAGGGTGCGCTCAAAGCACTTGTTGTCGGACTGATTTTTGCGCTCTCCCAGTGCAAATACGACGTCAAAGTGTCTATGGATGTGAACGAGTTGATCCAACAGCTGTCCCGCAAGGACCCCAAGGAAATCGTTACGCAAATCCCCATGCCGAAGCCTGATCCGAGGCGCGTGCTTTAGGCGCAGGCCCACCACGTTGCGTGAGGGTAAGAAGCGTGCATGGCAGGCATACCGCTTTTGCCATTGAAGAAATCACATGCTCATGATCGGCGCGCCCGGCGCCGGCAAGTCGATGCTGGCGGCGCGCCTGCCCTCGATCCTGCCGCCGCTGTCGCCGGGCGAATTGCTCGAAGTCTCCATGATCGCCTCCGTCGCCGGCGAGATCGAGGGCGGCGCGTTGACCGCGCGGCGGCCGTTCCGTTCGCCGCATCATTCCGCCAGCATGGCCGCGCTCACCGGCGGCGGCATCCGCGCGAAACCCAGCGAGATCTCGCTCGCGCATCAGGGCGTGCTGTTCCTCGACGAGCTGCCCGAATTCGATCCGCGCGTGCTGGATTCGCTGCGCCAGCCGCTTGAGAACGGCGAGGTCTCCGTCTCCCGCGCCAATCATCGCGTGACTTATCCTGCGCGCTTCATGCTGGTCGCGGCGATGAATCCGTGCCGCTGCGGCAATGCGTTCGAGCCCGGCTATTCGTGCAAGCGCGGCCGCATCGACCGCTGCACCGGCGACTACCAGGCGCGCATCTCCGGTCCGCTGATGGACCGCATCGATTTGCGCATCGAGGTTCCCGCGGTGACCGCAGCGGATCTGATCCTGCCGCCGCCGGCGGAAGGCTCGGCCGAAGTCGCCGCGCGCGTGGCAGCCGCGCGCGACATCCAGCTCGCGCGTTACGCGGATGCGGGCCTGCCGCATGTTCGCACCAATGCCGAGGCGCCGGCCTCGGTGTTGGAAGACGTCGCCAAGCCGGATGCGCAAGGCGCCAAATTGCTGCGCGACGCCGCCGAGACCATGCGGCTGTCGGCGCGCGGCTATCACCGCGTGCTGCGGGTGGCCCGCACGCTCGCCGATCTCGACGGCGCCGACAAGATCGGCCGGCTGCATCTCGCCGAAGCGCTGTCCTACCGCGCACTCGCGGAGGATGTGCGGCAGATGGCCTGATCATTCCGCGCATCAACCCGGCGGTAACGAGTTTCCTTTACGCTCTGCAAACCATAAGGCCCACGCGTTCCCAGTACGAGTCCACACCGGGCCGGGCGAGTAGAGTGTCATGTTGCGTTTCAAGATCCTGGCCTCGGTTGTTCCCCTGTTGGCGGCCGCGGTGTTCGCCCGCGGCGAGATCGGACCGGTCTCGCATCCCTGCATCGCGCTGGGCGAGACTTCAGTCGAGCTGACATCCCTGTTCTGGACGGCCGGCGTCCATGTCGCCTTCACCGACGATCTGTCGCGGGCCACGGTGCGGGTTCAGATCACCGACGATCCGGACGCGGCGGACTTCGCGGTCGTGGACGACGGTCTCGGCTCCGAAACGGATTCCTGTCAGGCCAATCCGGCGACGCGCCTCGTCACGATAGCCGCGGAGCCCGTCGACGGCGGCCCGGTGATTTACCTGTCCACCGACGGGCCGGCCCATTACCGCATCTATGTGCGCTCGAAGACCTTTTCGCAGCGCGAGGCCGCGGCGCTGATCGTCGGCGCCAATGGCGGCCACCGCCCGCTCCCGCTCCAGGCCGCCTCGCTCTGAAGCGTTAACACCTCGTCAACCCTGTTTGGAGGCCGACCCAAAGCCTCAAGCTGTTCGCAAGGTCGGCGAGACATCGTCGCAATTGGCGACGCGGGGTTTCGGAGCAAGAGTCGGGGTCGATGGCGATGGATCGGACGTTCCGGATCAAGGTGCGCATGCGCCGCTTCAGGCGACAGCATCCCCGCATCGCGTTCGCGATCCGCTCCTTCATGATCTTCTCGGCGACGTTCGGCGGCGCCTATGGCTTCGTCTCCGGCAGCCGCTCCGAGAACTCCGGCTACGATCCCAATACGTTTGCGGTCGGCGCGAGCTTCCTGTTCGCGCTCGCCTGCCTCGGCCTCGCCACGCTCAGCATGCGGCTGCGCTTCGTCAACAAGCGGATGCGTAAGCTCGCCGCCCACAACGAGACACTGATCGATCGCAATTGGGAACTGAAGGAGGCGGAGGAACGCGCGCGCAGCCTGTTCGAACAGCAGGGTGACCTGATCGTGCTGCGCGACCATCAGGGCCGCATCACCTTCGCCAACGACGCCTATTGCGCGCTCGCAGGACAGGCGCGCAGCGTGCTGGTCGGCACGCGCTTCGATTTCGACATCCTCGAGCAGGGCGACAGCGCCCGCGAAAGCAACGGCACGCGCATTCACGACCAGAGGATCACCACCCCGCACGGCGCGCGCTGGATCGCCTGGCGCGAGGGCTATGTCCGTCTCGATGCCGGCCAGCCCGCCGAACTGCAGAGCGTCGGACGCGACGTCACCGACCGCACCGAGACCGAGCGCGCGCTGTCGGACGCGCGCGACCAGGCCGATGCCGCCAACCGCGCCAAGTCGCGCTTCCTCGCGATGGCCTCGCATGAGATCCGCACGCCGCTCAACGGCATCATCGGCATGGGCGGCCTGTTGCTCGACACCACACTGACGCCGGAGCAAACGACCTATGCCAGGGCGGTGAAAACCTCCGGCGAAGCCTTGATGGCGCTGATCGAGGAACTGCTCGACTATTCCAAGATCGAGGCCGGCAAGCTCGATCTCGACCAGCGCCCCTTCGCGCTCTCGACCATGATCGAGGAGATCACCGAGCTGCTCGCACCGCGCGCGCAGGCAAAGACGCTCGAGATCGCCGCCTATGTCGACGAGCGCCTGCCGCTCGAGGTTGTCGGCGACGCCGCGCGGTTGCGCCAGGTGCTGCTCAACCTCGCCGGCAACGCCATCAAGTTCACCGCGACCGGCGGCGTCGCACTGATCGTCGAACCCGGCATCTGGCCGAACGAAATCAGTTTTCTGGTGCGCGACACCGGCATCGGCATCGCACCCGAGGCGCGAACGCGCATCTTCCGCGAGTTCGAGCAGGCCGACGAGCGCGTCGCCCGCACCTATGGCGGCACCGGGCTCGGCCTTGCCATCAGCGAGCGCATCGTCAAGCGCATGGGCGGCCGCATCACCCTGGAGAGCGAGCCGGGCAAGGGCTCGACCTTCGAGGTCGCGATCCCGCTTGCGCGATCGCAATCCGGCGCGGGACAGACGGCGTTTCCAAGCCCTGATCTCACCGGCAAGTCGATCCTCCTCATTTCCGATGGCATCGAGGCCTCGCTGATCGCGCGGCGGCTGGAGCGCTGGGGCGGCCAGACCTGCCTCGTCTCGGATGGCGCCGTCGCAGAGGCGCTGCTGCCGGAGCGCTCATGGCATGCGGTGCTGGTCGATCGTGCGATCGGCGCCGCCATCGCCGACCATCTCGGCGAGGCCGCGCGCAAGCATACGGCGCAGCGACTGGTGCTGCTGACGTCGAGCTCGCGCCACGAGAAATTTTCAGCTTCCTTCACCGGCTTCCTGATCAAGCCGCTGCGCGCGGCTTCGCTCGCGGCACGTCTCGCGCTGACGCCGGAGGTCCCCTCGCCCGAACTGGCGCCGGAGCCGCCGGCCGCCTCCCCCACCGGCGTCGTAACGGCAAAGGGCCTGTCGATCCTCGTCGCCGAGGACAACGAGATCAACGCGCTGCTGATGCGCTCGCTGCTGACCAAGCTCGGCCACCGCGTCGTCATCGCCGTTCATGGCGAGGCGGCGCTGGAATCCTGGCTTGCCGCGTCATCCGCCGGCACACCCTACGATCTCGTGTTGATGGACATCCAGATGCCGCAGCTCGACGGCATCGAGGCGACGAAACGCATCCGCACGCATGAGGCCGCCAAAGGCGGCCACCACACGCCGATCCTCGCGCTCACCGCCAATACGCTGGTGGAGGATCGCTATGCCTGTTTCGAGGCGGGCATGAACGGGTTTCTGATCAAGCCGCTCGACCGCGACAAGCTTGACGAGGCGCTGGCCGGGCTGGCCGCGGCGCGGCATCTGGCGGTGTAGGAAGGTCTCTCCTCCGTCATTGCGAGGAGCCCTTGCGACGAAGCAATCCAGAATCCCCCGCGGAAAGATTCTGGATTGCTTCGCTGCGCTCGCAATGACGATGTGGCTGCAGGCGTGCGCCAATCGCCAATGCCGTAGGGTGGGCAAAGCCAACGGGTCGCGCGAATGCGCGCCCGATGACAGGCTCCGCGTGCCCACCATTCACGTTCAAAATGGAGATAGACGGTGGGCACGGCGCTTCGCGCCTTTGCCCACCCTACGATACCACGGCACACGGCACCGCGGCCTATAGCCGTCGCAGCGCCACACTCGCCACGGTGTGGTCGGCACCCTTCTTCAGGATCAGCGTCGCGCGGGGGCGGGTCGGAAGGATGTTGTCCTCGAGATTGGCGAGGTTGGTGCGTTCCCAGATCGCGATCGCGGTGGCGGTGGCTTCCTCGTCCGACAACAGCGCGTAGCGGTTGAAGTAGGATTTTGGATTGGTGAACGCCGTGTCACGCAGCGCCAGGAAGCGCTTGATGTACCATTGCCGCAGCGCCGCCTCGTCAGCGTCGATATAGACCGAGAAATCGAAGAAGTCGGAGACGACGGGCACCGCCTTGCCGTCGCGCGGCAGCTTGCCGGTCTGCAGCACGTTGACGCCCTCGACGATCAGGATGTCGGGCTGGTCGATCTCGGCCCACTGGTTGGGCACGATGTCGTAGGTCAGATGCGAATAGACCGGCGCGCGCACGTGGCGGCGGCCGGCCTTGATGTCGGAAAGGAAGCTGAGCAGCAGCGGCAGGTCGTAGCTCTCCGGAAAGCCCTTCTTCTGCATGATGCCCTGCCGCTCCAGCACGGCGTTGGGATACAGAAATCCGTCGGTGGTGATCAGTTCGACCTTCGGACGCGGCGACCAGCGCGCCAGCAGCGCCTGAAGCACGCGGGCCGTGGTGGATTTTCCGACCGCGACCGAGCCGGCGACGCCGATGATGTAGGGCATCTTGCGGTCGCGGATGTTGAGGAACTGGCGCTCCGCGTAGTACAGGCGCTGCATCGCATCGACATAGATCGACAGGAGGCGCGACAGCGGCAGGTAGATGTCCTCGACCTCCTGCAAGTCCAGGCGATCGTGCAGTGAGCGCAGCCGGTCGAACTCGCCGGGCTCCAGCGTCATCGGCGTGTCGTCGCGCAGTCGCGACCACTGCTCGCGCGTATAGACGCGGTACGGATTATACTGCTGCTCGGGTGCGCGGATATCCATGACGCGACCTTTCCGTTGGGATCTACTAACCCTTGCGGGACGCCTTTTCTTCCAATCCGGACATATTCGTCCGCTTGTCCAGCGCGGCCTCGACCTCCTCCAGCTTTACGCCGCGGGCCTTGAGCAGCACAAGGAAGTGATAGAGCAGGTCGGCACTTTCAGCGATCAGATGCGCGCGATCGTTTTCGACTGCTGCGATTACGGTTTCGACTGCCTCCTCGCCGAACTTCTTGGCGCAATGCTCGGCGCCCTTGTCCAGGAGCTTGCGGGTATAGGACGCCTCGCCGCCGGCCGCCGCGCGGGCGTCGATGGTGTCGGCCAGATCGTGGATCGTGAAACGCGACATCGGAATTACTCGAAAACACACAAGGCCACGGAGGCCATTCCCCGCAGGCCTATGTAGCATTTTTATGATCGGGAGTCGTCAGGCATCGAGGCGCATGGCCAGTCCGCGCCGGGCCATGTGCTCCTTGGCTTCGCGAATGGTGAATTCCCCGAAATGGAAGATCGAGGCGGCCAGCACAGCCGTGGCGTGGCCGTCGCGGATACCGTCGACGAGATGATCGAGATTGCCGACGCCGCCCGAGGCGATCACCGGAACGGGAACGCTGTCGGCGATCGCCCGGGTCAGCGGGATGTCGAAGCCCTGCCGGGTGCCGTCGCGGTCCATGGAGGTGAGCAGGATTTCACCGGCACCGAGCGAGACCACTTCCTGGGCATATTCGATGGCATCGATGCCGGTCGAGTTGCGCCCGCCATGGGTGAAGATCTCCCAGCGATCGCCGCCCGGACGCTTGACCCGCTTGGCGTCGATCGCGACCACCACGCATTGTTCGCCGAATTTTTCGGCGGCTTCCTTGACGAACTCGCGCCGCGACACCGCGGCGCTGTTGATCGAGACCTTGTCGGCGCCGGCGCGCAGGAGCGTCTTGATGTCGTCAACCTTGCGCACGCCGCCACCGACGGTCACGGGCATGAAGCAGGCCTCCGCCGTACGCCGGACCACGTCCAGCATGATGCCGCGGTTCTCGTGGGTCGCGGTGATGTCGAGGAAGGTGAGCTCGTCGGCACCGGCGGCGTCATAGGCGATCGCGGCTTCGACGGGATCGCCGGCATCGCGCAGGTCGACGAAGTTGACGCCCTTGACGACCCGGCCGTCCTTGACGTCGAGGCAGGGGATCACGCGCACCTTGAACATGTGTCGGCTCCTAGGCGGTGCGCGCGTTGCGGATCAAGGTGAGGGCGGCGGCGGGATCGAGCCGGCCATCGTAAAGCGCGCGGCCGGCGATCGCGCCGGCGAGCTTCCTGGCGCGCGGCGTCAGCATCGCCTTGACGTCTTCGATCGAGGCGAGGCCGCCTGAGGCGATCACGGGAATCGAGATCGCATCCGCCAGCGCGATGGTCGCATCGAGGTTGAGGCCCTTGAGCAGGCCGTCGCGCGCGATGTCGGTGAAGATGATGGCGGCAACGCCGGCATCCTCGAAACGCTGCGCGATTTCCAGCACCGTCACCTGCGAGGTCTCGGCCCAGCCTTCGACGGCGACCTTGCCGTCACGGGCATCGAGCCCGACCGCGACGCGGCCGGGGAATTTCCTTGCAGCCGCCTTCACCAGTTCAGGGTCGCGCACCGCGGCGGTGCCGATGATGACGCGGGTGATACCCTTGTCGAGCCAGGCTTCGACGGTCGCGAGATCGCGAATGCCGCCGCCGAGCTGCACCGGGATCTTGATCGTCTTGAGCATCGCCTCGACCGCCTGCGCGTTCACCGGCTTGCCGGCAAAGGCGCCGTCGAGATCGACGACATGGAGATACTCGAAGCCCTGTTCGACAAAGCTCTGCGCTTGCGCTGCGGGATTGAGGTTGAACACGGTCGCGCGCGCCATGTCGCCTTGCTCGAGGCGCACGCACTGGCCGTTCTTGAGATCGATCGCGGGAAAGAGAATCACGGTTTCCATCGCAAAAAGTTCGAGATCAGGGCCAGGCCGAAACGCTGGCTCTTCTCGGGGTGGAATTGGGTGCCGATGGCGGTGTCCTTCGCGACGATCGCGGTGACGGGTCCACCGTAATCGGCGCGCGCGAGCACGTCCGCCTCGTTGGCGGCGTTGAGGTGGTAGGAGTGCACGAAATAGGCGTGCTGCCCCTTGGGACCGAGCGGCAGCCTGTCCAGCACCGGATGCTCGCGCAGCAGGTCGAGCGTGTTCCAGCCCATGTGCGGGATCTTCAGGCTCTCGTCGCGCGGCATGATCTTCTCGACGTCGCCGCCGACCCAGTTCAGGCCCTCGGTGATGACGTGTTCCTTGCCGCGGCTCGCCATCAGCTGCATGCCGACGCAAATACCAAAGAAGGGCCGCGCCTTGACGCGCACCGCTTCGGTGATCGCCTCGACCATGCCGTTGACGGCATCGAGCCCGCGCCGGCAATCGGCGAAGGCGCCGACGCCCGGCAGCACCAGACGGTCGGCGCCGTAGGCCTGATCCGGATCGCTGGTGACGAAGACCTTTTGCGGAATCTCCAGGCTGCGCGCGGCGCGCTCGAATGCCTTGGCGGCGGAATGCAGATTGCCTGAACCGTAATCGATGATCGCGACGCTCATCTTGACCCTCCCGGTTCTGGAAACAATCCAATGATGCCGCCCGACGGCAGCGGTGGCGGATTCGAGAATTGCTGACCCGGCACGTTGCGGGTTGGCGGCGGGCCGCCTCGATCGACGGCCCATTGATCGTTGACGATGCCGCGCTGCTTCTGGCTCCAGCGCTCGAAGAACCGCCGCTCGGCGGTGTCCTCGTCGTCGGAGATGACGACGTCGAGCTGGCGCCACTTGCCGCGCGACAGCGTCCAGCGGCGCAGGCTCGAGGCCTCGAAACCCATCAGCACCGCGATGATCATATTGGCCAGGAAGATCGAGCTGCGGCCAACGCCGAGGCTATGCAGCCCTGCATCGAATGCAGCCAGGAAAATCACCCAGCCGATCAGCGCCAGCCAGAGCCTGTTCCAGAGCAGCCAGAACGGACCCAAAACCATCGCCCAGAAATGAAAACCGTCGCGCACGAAGACGAACTTGTCGGTCGCGCGCAGATCGGCTCCGGCAGGGGAGGGAGCATGAACTGTGTAGACAGGCATGGTGATGCCCCGTTCCTAGGAATTCAGTGATACCGCAAGCGGCGCGTGCCGCGGGCCGAAAGACGTCAGCCGCCGAGCGAACCCTTGGTGGACGGGATTTCGCCCACGGCCTTCGGATCGATCGCGACGGCAGTGCGCAGCGCCCGCGCCAGGCCCTTGAAGCAGGACTCGGCGATATGGTGGCTGTTATCGCCATATAGGGTCTCGACGTGGAGAGTCACGCCGGCGTTCATGGCGAAGGCCTGGAACCACTCGCGCACCAGCTCGGTATCGAACTCGCCGATCTTGTCGCGGGGGAAGTCGGCCTTGAACACCAGGAACGGACGGCCCGAGATGTCGATGACCACGCGCGACAGCGTCTCGTCCATGGGCATGTGCACGCCGGCATAGCGGGTGATGCCCGCCATGTTGCCGAGCGCCTGCTTGACCGCCTGGCCGAGCGCGATGCCGGTGTCTTCGGTGGTATGGTGATGATCAATGTGCAAATCGCCAACCGCCTTGACCGTGAGGTCGATGCGGGAATGGCGGGCGAGGAGATCGAGCATATGGTCGAAAAAGCCGATGCCGGTCGCGATATTGGACACGCCGGTGCCATCGAGGTTCACGGTGACCTCGATGTCGGTTTCCTTGGTCTTGCGCTTGATCGTCGCGGTGCGCATTGAAAAGCGGTTTCCATTCTGGTTTTGGACCGAAAACGGCGGTCTTTTAACAGTCAAATGACGCCTTCGCTACTGCGGGAACGGCTGGCCGGGCCTCTACTTCTGCCTATGGTGAGCGAAATGGGCCCGGAGCGGCCCGTTGTACGGTCGGTCCGGACCGCCTAAATCAGGTCCGACAACGAGGTATTTGATGCAGGATTCCCAGAACAGCGCGCCGGGCTGGCACGGCACCACGATTTTGACGGTCCGCAAGGGCGGCAAGGTGGTGATCGGCGGCGACGGCCAGGTCTCGATCGGCCAGACCGTGATCAAGTCCAACGCCAAGAAGGTGCGAAAACTCGGCAAGGGCGACGTGATCGGCGGCTTTGCCGGCGCCACGGCCGACGCCTTCACGCTCTTCGAGCGGCTCGAATCCAAGCTCGAGCAGTATCCGGGGCAGCTGACCCGGGCTGCGGTGGAGCTCGCCAAGGACTGGCGGACCGACCGCTATCTGCGCCGCCTGGAGGCCATGATGATCGTGGCCGACAAGGACGTCTCCCTGGTCCTGACAGGCACCGGCGACGTGCTGGAGCCCGAGGCCGGGGTCATGGCGATCGGCTCCGGCGGCAATTACGCCCTGGCCGCCGCGCGGGCCTTGATCGACACCGACAAGGATGCCGAGACCATCGTCCGCCGCTCCCTCGATATCGCCGCCGACATCTGCGTCTACACCAACCGCAATCTGACCATCGAAAGCCTGGCGACCGGCTAGGCCAGACCGAACAGGACATGGCGCCCGCCTACACCTTCCGCCCGATGAGCCCGGCCGATTTGCCGCTGATCCGGCGGTGGCTGGGCGAGGCGCATGTGCGGGAATGGTGGGGCGATCCGGACGAGCAGTTTGCGCTCGTGGGCGGCGATCTCGATGAGCCGGCGATGGACCAGTTCATCGTGTTGGCCGGCACCCACCCGTTCGGCTATCTTCAATGCTATCGCCTGACAGCCTGGAATACCGGCTTTGGGCCGCAACCGGAGGGCACCCGTGGGATCGACCAGTTCATCGGCGAAAGCGACATGATCGCGCGCGGCCACGGCTCCGCGTTCATCCGCCAGTTCGTCGACGGCCAGTTGCGGCAGGGCCTGCCACGCATCGTCACCGATCCCGATCCGCTCAACGCACGTGCCGTGCGCGCCTATGAGAAGGCCGGCTTCGTCCGCGACCGCATGGTCGAGACGCCGGACGGGACGGCGCTGCTGATGGTGCGCGAGCCGTGACGCTGACCAGCACACACGAGAGCAAGGTCGCCGTACCGCCATTGGCCTGGGTCGGCATCGCACTGCTGCTGCTGGCGCTGCAGGCCTCGATCCTGTTCGCGATGGGACGGGTGCCGATCTGCACCTGCGGCTATGTAAAGCTCTGGCATGGCGTGGTGAACAGCTCCGAAAATTCGCAGCACATCACGGACTGGTACACCTTCTCTCACATCCTGCATGGCTTCCTGTTCTACGGCTTGACTTGGCTGCTGTTCGCGCGCCTGCCCTTCCTACAACTGTCCTGGCCGGCACGGCTGATCGTCGCCATGCTGATCGAAGGCGCCTGGGAGATCGTCGAGAACTCGCCCTTCATCATCGAACGCTACCGTGCCGGCACGATCTCGCTGGATTATTTCGGCGACAGCATCGTCAATTCGATTTCTGACAATCTGGCCATGATGATGGGGTTCCTCGCCGCGCGCGTGCTGCCAGTCTCGGTGACCGTCCTGCTCGGGCTCGCCTTCGAGATCATGCTCGCGCTTCACATTCGCGACAATCTGACGCTCAATATCCTGATGCTGATCCATCCGATCGACGCCGTGAAACAGTGGCAATCGGGCCCGCCCATCATCTGACGTAAAATGCGGCTTGTCCCGACCCGCATCTGATCCTAGCTAAGGTCCCATGACAGACTTCTCCCCCCGCGAAATCGTCTCCGAACTCGACCGTTTCATCGTCGGCCAGGCCGATGCCAAGCGCGCGGTCTCGATCGCGCTGCGCAACCGCTGGCGGCGGCAGCAGCTCTCCGGCTCCTTGCGCGAAGAGGTACTCCCGAAGAACATCTTGATGATCGGCCCCACCGGCGTCGGCAAAACGGAGATCGCGCGACGGCTCGCCAAGCTCGCGAATGCGCCGTTCCTGAAGGTGGAAGCGACGAAATTCACCGAGGTCGGCTATGTCGGCCGCGACGTCGAGCAGATCGTGCGCGATCTCGTCGAGGTCGCGATCGCCCAGGTGCGTGAGCGCAAGCGCAAGGACGTGCAGGCACGCGCGCAACTCGCCGCCGAGGAGCGCGTGCTCGACGCGCTGGTCGGCGCCAATTCCAGCCAGGCAACGCGCGAATCGTTCCGCAAGAAGCTGCGCGCCGGCGAGCTCAACGACAAGGAAATCGAGATCGAGACGCAGTCCTCGGGCGGCGGCATGCCGATGTTCGAGATCCCGGGCATGCCCGGCGCGCAGATGGGCGCGGTGTCGCTCGGCGACATCTTCGGCAAGCTGGGTGGGCGCAGCAAGACGCGGCGACTGACGGTGGAGAACTCGCACGAGATCCTCGTCAATGAGGAATCCGACAAGCTGCTGGATACCGACCAGCTCACGCTGGAAGCGATCAGCGCGGTCGAGAACAACGGCATCGTGTTCCTGGACGAGATCGACAAGATCTGCGCACGCGACGGCCGGGTCGGCGGCGACGTCTCGCGCGAGGGCGTGCAGCGTGACCTGCTGCCGTTGATCGAGGGCACCACGGTCTCGACCAAGCACGGCGCGGTGAAGACCGATCACATCCTGTTCATCGCGTCCGGCGCCTTCCACGTCGCGAAACCGTCCGACCTGTTGCCGGAATTGCAGGGCCGCCTGCCGATCCGCGTCGAACTGCAGGCACTGACCCGCGACGACATGCGGCGCATCCTGACCGAGCCCGAGGCCTCGCTGATCAAGCAATATATCGCGTTGCTGCAGACCGAGGGCGTGACGCTCGACATCACCGCCGACGCCGTCGACGCGCTCGCCGACGTCGCGGTCGCCGTCAATTCGACGGTCGAGAACATCGGCGCGCGGCGACTTCAGACCGTGATGGAACGGGTGCTGGACGAAATCTCCTTCACCGCCCCCGACCGCAGCGGCGAGACCGTCAAGGTCGATGCGGACTTCGTGCAGAAGCACGTCGGCGACCTCGCCAAGAACGCGGATCTGAGCCGGTTCATTTTGTAATTCGGCGCTGCCGCGCTATTGATGCCGCTGTCGTCCCTGCGAAAGCAGGGACCCATAACCACCAGCGGCTCTTGTTGAAACAGATGGCGACCACGATCCCGGCTCGAACGACTTCCTGTGGTTATGGGTCCCGGATCTGCGCTCGCTGTGCTCGCTTGTCCGGGACGACGGCGGAGGTAGATCGCGTCAGTTCGGGTGCGGCGTGATCGCCCAGATTCAGAAAAATCCCTGGCGTCTCCTGCTCGCGATCAACGCGGCGGTCATCGTCGGCGTGTTCGTCCACAAGATCCAGCTGCCGCCTTACGTCCCCTACATCCACCTCCTCGTCGACTATCATTTCGGCTTCATCAAGCGCGCGCTGATCGGCGCCATCGTCGCGCTGTTCACGGACAAGGTGCCGGTGTGGCTGGTCTTTGCGCTCGGCGGGGCGACGTGGCTGGTGACGCTTGGGCTGTACGTAAGGCTATTCCAGAAAACGATCGGCTTCACCGCGAGGACGCTGCCGCTGTTCGTCTTCATCGCGGGCTCGCCGTTCTTTCTCAAGAACTTCATGCACACGCTCGGCCATTTCGACATCTATGGCTGCGCGCTGGCGATCATCCTGCTGCTGATGCCGGCGGGCTCGCTGCTGTTCGTCGCAACGGCCGCGCTGTTCTCGATCATCCTCGTGCTGATCCACCACATTCATCTGCTGATGTATGTGCCGACGATCATCACCATCGTCGTGATCAGGCACTACCTCACGCATGGCGCCACCAGAGCGAATGTCGCGTTCGGTTTGGTCGCGTTGCTTGGCGTGAGCGCGCTGTTCTTCGCGGCGCAATTTCTGGGAACGATGCCAATCCCGGAAGCGGATTTCGTCGCCTATCTGAAGACCCGGATGGCCGATCCGGCGCGGACCGACCTGCTGCAATTCGCCTACATCTGGTACCAGCCGCTGGCGAAGGAGGTTTCGGATACCTGGGGCCGCCTGCCGCACAACATCCTCGGCGTGCCGGTGTTTGCCCTGCTGATCTGGCTGCACACGCCACTCTGGCGCTATTTTGCCGGCCTGATCGGCGCGCTCGCGAACGACCTGCACCGGCGCCTCGTCATCGCGGCGCTGATTGGCATCAGCCTCGCCTATCTCGTGATGTTCGCGATGGTGTTCGACTATTCGCGCTGGATCTCGAACTGGGCAGTCTGCCTGTTCCTGATCCTGCACGCGGTGAAGATGCTGCCGGCCAAATGCAATGCACCGCTGATCGCGTCGGAGGATCGGAAGACAAACATCTTCGGCCTGGTCCTCACGCTGATCCCGCGCGTCGGAATCGTCCGGCC
The DNA here is from genome assembly GCF_029953005.1 of Bradyrhizobium sp. Mp27. Taxonomy (NCBI): domain Bacteria; kingdom Pseudomonadati; phylum Pseudomonadota; class Alphaproteobacteria; order Hyphomicrobiales; family Nitrobacteraceae; genus Bradyrhizobium; species Bradyrhizobium sp. Mp27. The sequence goes on from NZ_JASAUS010000014.1 coordinate 51,258, forward strand.
GTTCTAATACCTCGCTCGGCGTATCCGCACATAGAGCGCGCCCTCGCCGCCGTGGCCGATATGCGCCTCCTCGAAGCCGACGACGAAGGCGCGGAATTCCGGCAGGCTCAGCCATTCCGGCACCTGGCGGCGGAGCACGCCGCTTTCGCCGCCGCTCCGTCCCTTGCCGGTGATGACGAGCACGAAGGTCAGGCCGTCATCATGGGCGCGATGCAGGAAGCCGGTCAGGGCCCGATGGGCGCGTATCTGGGTCATGCCGTGCAGATCGAGCCGCGCCTCGATCTCGCTGCGGCCGCGCGACAATTTTGTGCGCTCGCGCTTGCCCAGCGGTGCCAGCGGCGGCATCGCCGGCTTTACCACGCGCACGGCCGGCGCGGCAGCGATCGGCCGTGGCGATGGCGCAGATCGCGTAACCGGCGCTGCCGGTGAAGGCTCGGTGCGCGGCGGGGCGTGCGTCTTTGCCACGCGATGCTTCCGCAGCGGCTTGACCTGTTTTGCGACCGCATCCCACAGCGCGCGCTCCTCCTCGCTCAACGCACGGCGGCGCGGCGAGGGACGAGGCTCCAGCACGGGCGGACGGGACGATCGCTTCATTGCTGCCGATGGGGACGATTCTTGACCGGCCGCCGCGGCTCCTGAACGGGCTCTATCACGGGACGCGGCACCGGCAACGGGACCGGATTGGCAACGGCGACTGTCTCACCTTTACCTTGTGCCACGGCTGCGGCCGGAGCCGCCGGCTTGGTCTGATCCTTGGTCGAATCCCTGGCAGGATCGGTCTGCGGAAACAGTTTTGCGATCTTCTCCGAGGGCCGCGGGTCCGGCACCGGCAGCCGCGCGGCGCGCACCGTGGGATCGAGGCCCTTCGGCACCAACATGACAAAGTGCATGGGATGGCGCAGCCGTCCCGAGACGCGGCCGGCATCCGCACCGGCGCCGAAATAGAGATCGGCGCGCGCGGGACCGATGATGGCCGAGCCGGTGTCCTGCGCGATCATCAGCCGGTGGAACGGCGTCTTGGAGCGTTCGGAATCGATCGGCAGCTCGCCCTCGATGAAGAACGGCGTGCCATAAACGTGCAGCGCCTTGTCGACCGCGATCGAGCGGCCGGCGGTCAGCGGAATGCCTTGCGCACCCACCGCTTCTTCCTTGTCGGACAGATTGACCTCGCGGAAGAAGATGTAGGAGCGGTTCTGGCGGCGTAGATCCTTGGCGCCATCGGGGTTCTGCGCCATCCACTCCCTGATCTTCTGCATCGACATCTCCTCCTTCGGAATGATGCCGCGCTCGATCAGGACACGACCGACAGCCGTGTAGGGATAGCCGTTATAAGCGTCGTAATTCAGCCGGACCGTGCCGCCGTCGTCGAACTTGATCCGCGCCGAGCCCTGGATCTGGGCGAACAGCAGATCGGTCGGATCCTTCAGCCAGGCGATCTCCAGCCCGCGGCCGGCGATCTTGCCGTCCTCGATCTCGCCGCGATCGTAATAGGGCACCAGCTTGCGGCGGCCGATCTTGAGGTAGACCGGGCCCTTGTTGGGCAGGCTGACCGAGTCCTGCTTGTAGCCGCGCACGAACAGGTTCGACGGGCGACGATAGACCGGCACGTTGAAGATTTCGGTCTGCGTCCGCGATCCCTCCAGCACCGGTTCGTAATAGCCGGTGACGAAACCGTCGGGCTCGCCGAGGCGCGAGATCCGCAGCGGCGCGAAATTCTCCTCGAAGAAGGTCCTGGCTTTGGAATCGTCGGTGAGCTCGAGCGACTTGGCGGCCCGGCAGGGCTCACTCAGCGAGCCGCCAAGCGCCTTCGGTTCAGCCGCACCGGTCTGCGCGTTGATCGTCCGGCAGCTCGCGCGGAACGTCTTGTAGGCGGCCAGATGGTCGTCGTCGCTCCAGCCTTTCACGTCCGCCCAGGTCAGCGGCAGATATTGCGCACCGGGGATTTCGAACGGCAGTGGGAGCTGCGGATAGGGCAAGGCGCGCGGCGGGGTGGCGGGGAGTGCCGGGAGATGATGGTGATGGCTGCGATAGTGACGCCGCGCCGCCTCGGCGCCGAGCGAAAACGACGACAGCACGACGGCACCTGCGCAAAGCGCCGTCGCGCTGTTCTTGAGGAAATTCTTAATTCGCGCTTCCGGTGCCAACCAGCTTCCAGTTTGGATCGCGAGAGGTGATATCGCGGGCGAAGGTCCAGATGTCGGTGATGTCGGCGACCGTGTCCGCACTTCCGTCGACGATATTGCCGCTCTTGTCGCGGGTGGCCGAGATCATCTGCGAGACGAATCGTATGGTGAGCTGAGCCGTGCGGTCGCGCAGCTCGGCGCCGACGAGCTCGGCCTTGTCGATCGAGACGAAACGCGTCTCGGTCTTCTGCTCATTCTTCTCGCGTTCCTTGATGGCGGCGTCGAAGCTGTCATAGACCTCCGACGACAGCAGGTCGCGCAGCGCGCGGCGGTCGCCATTGGCAAAGGCCAGCACGATCATCTCATAAGCTCCGCGAGCGCCCGAGATGAAATGGCGCGGGTCGAAGGTGGAATCCTTGTCGACGATGGCGTCGAGACCCTGGGCGAGCGCGGTGCCCGGCTCGGTCAGACCCTTCCAGCGGTCGGAGGGCGGGGCCGGCTCGGCGGTCGGCGCCAGCGGAGCCTGGTCGATCACCTTGCCCGGCATGGTCACGACGTTCTTGTCCTGGGCACCCCCCAGCGCATTGCGGGCGGCGGTGCGGTCGAACGGCGGCCGCTCGTTACCCGTCCGCTGTCCCAGCACGCTGCGCAGCCTCAGAAAGATGAAGACCGCCAGCGCCAGGAAGATGATGGTGTAGATGTCCACGTGGTATTCGCTTTCTGGTCTTCTCTAGAAGGGGGCCGTCGCCGGGAAAATCAATCCGGCCAGTAGACCGTTCCATACGGGAACGGCAAGTCTACATCACCATTTTACGTCCGCGGTCTGGTCCGTGGGATGTAGGCACGAAATCTTGCCCGGCCAATGGCGCCTTTTGGCACAGCGCCGAGTGTAGCGCGTTTTATGCCTAAGGGGAAACCCGATCCTGCCCGGAAATCGCGCATCTTCAATCGTTTAACGCGCGATTTCGTCAGGAGGGCCGGGTGAACGTCACAATTGCGGGGGCGGCGCGGATACCCGATCCGGGGCCGTTCGTCCTTGTGGAGTGAGGCGGCCCTATGTTAGCCAACCGCCGCGAAATTCAGCCCAAATCGGGTAAGGAGAGACACTCATGACCAACGGCAACGGCACCCCTCCCGAGGCGGCCCAGGCGGCCCAGCTCAACGTTCTGGCGCAATATATCAAGGACCTTTCGTTCGAGAATCCGAACGCGCCGACCTCGCTCCAGCAGCAGGGCCAGCCGCCCCAGATCAACATCCAGATCAATGTCAGCGCCATCAATCTCAGCGAAACCGAGTTCGAGGTGACGCTGTCGGTCGAGGGCAAGGCCGAGACCGCCGGTAAGATCATGTTCTCGTTCGAGCTTGCCTATGCCGGCGTGTTCCGCATCACCAATGTGCCGAAGGAGAATTTGCATCCGCTGGTCATGATCGAATGCCCGCGTCTGCTGTTCCCGTTCGCCCGCGAGATCATCGCGACCGCCGTGCGCGACGGCGGGTTCCCGCCCCTGATGCTCGATCCGGTCGATTTCGTCGGTCTCTATCGTCAGAACATGGAGCGGCAAATGGCCGCTCAGCAGACGAGCGGTCAGGCCTAAACAGCCGGAGGGGCGGCTGGAGCGGGCAGGAACTCGTTCCAGATCGCCTTGTCACCGAGCGTTGCGATGAAGGCCCGATGGGCCTCGCGCTCGGCATCGGAAATCCGCGGCGCGAGCGGCACGGTCCGCTGCCGCCGCGGCGCATCGCCAGCCGCATTGATGCGAATGTCCTCGCCTTCCGAAGCGAGGAGCAACTGCGATTGTCGCGCCCCGACCAGATCGACATAGACTTCGGCGAGCAACTCGGCGTCGAGCAGCGCGCCGTGCTTGGTGCGGTGTGAATTGTCGATCGAATAGCGCGAGCAGAGATCGTCGAGCCGGTTCGACACGCCCGGATGCTTGCGCCGCGCCAACAGTAGCGTATCGACCAGCCGCTCGCGCGGGATCGCGACGCGTTTTACTTTGTCGAGCTCGGCGTTGATGAAGCCGATGTCAAACGAAGCGTTATGGATCACCAGCGGCGCATCGCCGATGAACTCCAGAAACGCATCGACGACCTCGTGGAATAGCGGCTTGGTCGACAGGAACTCGGCCGACAGCCCGTGCACCGCAAAGGCTTCCGCCGGCATATCCCGTTCGGGATTGATATAGACGTGATACGTCTGGCCCGTCGGCATGCGGTTGAAAATCTCGACGCAGCCGATTTCGACCAGGCGATCGCCGCGGAGCGGATCGAGGCCGGTGGTTTCGGTGTCGAGAACGATTTCACGCATGATCAAGAGGCCGTGTGAACGGGCGAATCAGGCTCGCCGCTGCGGCATCTTAACGACCTCGGCCAGAATGTGCGTGATTTGGGCGCGCACGGGTTCAAGTCCGTGTGACGTATCCACTACGAAATCGGCCCGCTTGCGCTTCTCGGCATCCGGCGTCTGCTTGGCGATGATCGCGTCGAGCTTGGCCTCGTCCATCGTGCCGCGCTCCAGCACACGCTTGCGCTGGAGTTCCGGCGAGGTCGACACCACGACGACGGCGTCGACCCGCTTCTCGCCGCCGGTTTCGAACAGCAGCGGGATATCCAGGACCACGACGGGCGCCTTGGCTGCTTCCGCATCGGCGAAGAATTTTTGCCGGGAGGCGCCGAGCATCGGATGGACGATCTGCTCGAGCTGCTTGATCGCGGCCGGATCATGCACGACGCGCGCGGACAGTTTTGGGCGATCGACCTTGCCGTTCGCGGTGGTGCCGGGAAAGGCGGCCTCGATCGCGGGCGCGGCCTCGCCCTCGTAGAGCTGGTGGACGGCAGCATCGGCGTCGTAGACGGGCACGCCGGCCTCCGCGAACAATTTGGCGGTGGTGGATTTTCCCATCCCGATCGAGCCGGTCAGTCCAAGGATCCGCATCAGCGCGCAGCCATCTCTGTCATTCACACCGCAACTAGCCGTTCGCGCCGCAGGAACGCAAGCAACGGCAGCAGCGGCAGCCCGAGAATGGTGAAATGGTCACCTTCGATGCGCTCGAACAGATGGCTGCCGAGACCTTCGAGCTGATAGGCGCCGACGCTGGTCGTCACCGCATCGCCGGCGGCGTCGAGATAGGCGGAAAGCTCCGTCTCGGTCATCGGCCGCATGGTCATGCGGGCCACCGAAACATCCTCGAAAACGATCTTGCCATCTCGCGCCACCGCCACCGCGGAATTCAGCGCGTGGCTTCTGCCGGCGAGGTCGAGCAGTTGCGCCATCGCCTGTGCGCGGCCTGCGGGCTTGTTGAAGAGACGCTCGCCGAGAGCCAGGGTCTGGTCGGCACCGATCACATAGCTCCCCGGATGACCGGCCGAGACCGCCTTGGCCTTCTCGCGCGCCAGCAGCAGGGCGATGTCATGCGGGCTTGAAAGTTTCGAGGCGGCCTGAATGCCGCGCTCGTCGATATCGGCCGTAATCGCCTTGAACTCCAGTCCGGCACTGGCCAGCAGCATCTTTCGCGCGCTGCTCTGCGAGGCCAGTATCAACGGAGTTTCGCCGCGCCAGAGAGACATCGCCGAAACTATCCCGTGGGCCGGTTGCGCTGGCGATCACTGTAGAGCTTCATGATCGCCGCGGCGGTTTCCTCGATCGATCGCCGCGTCACGTCGAGCAGCGGCCAATCGTGCTTGGCGCTCAGCTTGCGCGCGAATGCGACCTCGTCGGCGACCGCCTGCCTGTCGGTGTAGGTGTCGCCGCTGGTATCGGCACCCATCGAGAGCAGGCGGTTCTGGCGCACCTGGATCAGGCGTTCAGGCGTCGCATGCAGGCTCACCACCAGTGGTCGCGTCAGGGTCTCCAATTGTGCCGGCACCGGAATGCCCGGAACCAATGGCACGTTGGCGGTGCGGATGCCGCGATTGGCCAGATAGATCGACGTCGGTGTCTTGGAGGTGCGTGAGACACCGACGAGCACCACGTCGGCATCGTCGAGGCCTTCGACATGCTGGCCGTCATCGTGGATCATCGTGTAGTTCAGCGCGTCGATGCGCTTGAAATATTCCGCATTGAGGACGTGCTGGGCGCCGACGCGGCCCGTGGTCGCGGCACCGAGATAGGCTTCGAACAACTGCATCACGGGCCCGATGATCGACAGGCTCGGAACGTTGATCTGCTTGCACTTGTCCTCGAGCCGGGAGACCAGATCCTTCTCCAGCAGCGTGAACAGCACGATCCCCGGTGCCTCCTCGATCTCGTCGAGCACGCGATCGAGCTGCTTCTGGCTGCGCACCAGGGGATAGACATGCTCGACCGGGGTGACGTTGGCGTACTGCGCCGCGACGGCGCGCGCGACGGTGATCAGTGTCTCTCCGGTGGAGTCGGAGACCAGGTGGAGATGGAAATAATTGTTCGAGGTCGGCACAAAAGCCCTTTGTATGGAGGCGGTGTGGTTTGTGGATTTCTGTGGACCTTAACCCCTCGGAAAGGCTTGCGCGACACCAGGGGCGGGACAAGTGCCAATTTTCTTCACACCACTGCCCATCGGAACAAGTTCGGCGCCCTGCCGAGAGGGGAACGGGATTGCGCGGACAACCCCTTTGATAAGCTGCCGACAGAAGCGCGCAAGCCTTTGAAGCTGGCCGACTTATCGGAAGCCGCCGGAGGCGTCAGGGATATGTTGATGGATGTGAACAAGCGCGCGTGAACGTGCGGACAGAATTGTGTGAGTCCAATTCACGGTCACATAGACTCAAACCTTAAGAATCTAAGATTCTAGATTTGAGGAAGGCCCTATGGACGGATAAGTGTGCAAGGTGAGACCTTAACGAGTTCTTACTATCCCCAGCGTTCCCTACGCTGGACAGAAAGCCGGGCGCAGAAAATGTTCGAAGACGTCTACCTCTGGATCAAGGCGCTGCATGTGATCGCCGTCATCTCCTGGATGGCGGGCATGCTCTATCTGCCGCGGCTGTTCGTTTATCACTCCGAGGCCGAGATCGGCTCGAAGCAGTCGGAAACGTTCAAGGTGATGGAACGCCGGCTGCTCAAGGCGATCATCAACCCCGCCATGATCGTCACATGGCTTGCCGGGCTCTATCTCGCCTGGTCCGGCCACTGGTTCTCGTTCGGCTGGCTGCACGTAAAACTGGCACTGGTCCTGGCGATGTCAGGGGTCCACGGCTTTTTTTCACGCTGGTGCAAGGATTTCGCCGCCGACCGGCGTCCGCGTAGCCAGAAATTCTATCGCATTATCAACGAGGTGCCGACCGCTCTGATGATTTTGATCGTCATCATGGTGATCGTGAAGCCGTTCTAGGCAACGCTTGCGATGAATCGCTCAGCGCTTCGGCTTGCGGAGTGAGGAGCGATTTTCTATATTAGCGATATCCCACCCAACGCAGGCGGATGTGGTTTTGTCTGAGCTTTCCAGAGGCCGGACACCGCATCAGGTTTGAAGCCTCATCGGCACTCTCCTTGCCAGACCTGCGGACCTTACCTTCTCACGTCCGCATTTCCGAGCCTCCTCGCACCCCCTCCCAAGGTTACCCCACAGGACCACCCCAATGCGGGAAATTAAACTCCAGGACCTCAAGTCGAAGACGCCGGCCGAGCTCGTCTCGTTCGCGGAAGAGAATGGGGTCGAGAATGCCAGCACCATGCGCAAGCAGGAGCTGTTGTTTGCCATTCTCAAGCAGCTTGCGCTCGCCGAAACCGACATCGTCGGCGAAGGCGTCGTCGAGGTGCTCTCCGATGGTTTCGGATTCCTCCGCTCGCCCGATGCGAATTATCTGCCGGGTCCGGACGACATCTACGTTTCGCCCTCGCAGATCCGCCGTTTCGGCCTGCGCACCGGCGACACCATCGAAGGCCACATTCGCAGCCCGAAAGAGGGCGAGCGCTATTTCGCGCTGCTGAAGGTCAACACACTCAATTTCGAGGACCCGGAAAAGGCCAAGCACAAGGTCAATTTCGACAACCTCACGCCGCTGTTTCCGAATCAGCGTTTCCGCATGGAAATCGACGATCCGACGCGGAAAGACCTTTCTGCAAGGGTGATCGACATCGTCGCGCCGATCGGCAAGGGCCAGCGCGCGCTGATCGTCGCGCCGCCGCGCACGGGTAAAACCGTGCTGATGCAGAACATCGCGCACTCGATCACGCACAATCATCCGGAATGCTATCTGATCGTGCTTCTGATCGACGAGCGTCCGGAAGAAGTCACGGACATGCAGCGCTCGGTGAAGGGCGAGGTCGTGTCGTCGACCTTCGACGAGCCGGCGGTGCGTCACGTCCAGGTCGCCGAGATGGTGATCGAAAAAGCAAAACGGCTGGTCGAACATGGTCGCGACGTCGTGATCCTGCTCGATTCGATCACCCGCCTCGGCCGCGCCTACAACACCGTGGTGCCGTCATCCGGCAAGGTGCTGACCGGCGGTGTCGACGCCAACGCGCTCCAGCGCCCCAAGCGCTTCTTCGGTGCTGCCCGCAACATCGAGGAGGGCGGCTCGCTGACCATCATCGCGACCGCGCTGGTCGATACCGGCAGCCGCATGGACGAAGTCATCTTCGAAGAGTTCAAGGGCACCGGTAACTCGGAACTGATCCTGGACCGCAAGGTCTCGGACAAGCGCACCTTCCCGGCGATCGACATCTCGCGCTCCGGCACCCGCAAGGAGGAGCTCATCACTGATACGCAGGTCCTCAAGAAGATGTATGTGCTCCGCCGGATCCTCAACCCGATGGGCACGATGGACGCGATCGACTTCCTGCTCGACAAGCTGCGCTCGACCAAGAGCAATTCGGAGTTCTTCGATTCGATGAACACCTGAGTGCGGTGCAATATGAGATCAGAGGGCGCCTTCGGGCGCCCTTTTTCTTTTGTGCGGCTTTGCTGCGGAAGAAGTGCAGCATGGCAATGGGGCGAAGGGAAAATCCGGGTTTTCCACAAGTAGTTGATATACTTACGTAATGCTTGACTTTGGCTGACGATTTGGTGCCTGAGCGAGGCCGCCTCTGCAACAAAATGCTGTGCTTTATGATGCATCGCAGTATGGCCGTTGCTGCGGGCCGGAGCGCAGCAAAAGGGGGGCGCCGGCATTGCGAGAACGGGCCGTTTGCCTTTTCCCCGCCAGCCGGACAAATAGGTCATGCATCCGCGAGACCAGACCATCTTTGCGCTGTCGTCCGGCCGTGCGCCGAGCGCGATCGCTGTGGTGCGGGTCTCCGGATCGCAAGCGAGGCTCGCGCTGACGACGCTGGCGGGGAGGCAGCCGGCGCCGAGACAGGCCAGCCGCAGGCTTCTCCGCGATGGCACGGGCCAGGCGATCGACGACGCGGTCGTGCTCTGGTTTCCGGGGCCGGGCAGCGCGACCGGCGAGGACGTCGCCGAATTTCACGTCCATGGCGGCCGCGCGGTGCTCGCGGCACTGCTCGCCGCGATTTCTAATATTCCGAATACGCGTGCGGCCGAGCCCGGCGAGTTCACGCGGCGTGCGTTCGAGAACGGCAAGCTCGATCTCACCGAAGCTGAGGGTCTCGACGATCTCATCCACGCCGATACCGATCGCCAGCGCCGCCAGGCGCTGCGCCAGTTGCAGGGCCTGCTCGGCGATCGCGCGCGCGACTGGCGCGAGCGCATCATCGAGGCGTCGGCGCTGATCGAGGCCGGCATCGATTTTTCCGACGAGGGCGATGTACCGGCCGAGCTGAGGGCGCCGGCGGTGAAAGCGATCAAAGCACTGCATGACGAAATCACAAAGGTCCTTGCGGCACAGGGACATTCTGAGCGCCTGCGCGACGGTCTGGTGGTTGCGATCGCGGGTGAGCCGAATGTCGGCAAGTCGACGCTGATCAATCAGCTGGCGCGCCGCGAGGTCGCGATTGTCTCGCCCTACGCCGGCACCACGCGCGACGTGATCGAGGTGCAGCTCGATCTCGACGGCTACCCGGTCACGGTGATCGACACGGCTGGCATCCGGGAGACCGACGATCCCGTGGAGAAGGAAGGCGTGCGCCGGGCGCGAGCGCGAGCCGACGCCGCCGACCTCGTGCTGTGGCTGGTGGAGGGTGGGCACGCCGTCGATCCGGGCGCGATGCAATCGCTGGTGAAGTCCGGCCCCGGGTGCGATCAATCAAGCGGCTCGGTCTGGATCGTCCGCAACAAGATCGATCTGGGCGAGGTGGGGGAATTCGGGCCGGGCGGCGAGTTCGGGATCTCGGCGAGCCGGGGGGACGGGGTTCCCGACTTGATCGACGCTCTCGTGAAATTCGCCGCCGAGTTTTTCGGGACGACCGAGGGCGCATTGGTGACCCGGGCCCGTCAGCGAGATCTGTTGCGCCGGGCCTCAGACAGCTTGCGCCGAAGTCTGGAACTTGTAGAAGACGGCGAAGAGCTTGCCGCCGAAGAGCTGCGTGCTGCGGCCTATGCCTTGGGTCGTCTGTTGGGCCGGGTCGACGTCGAGGACGTCCTCGGGGCCATCTTCCAGAAATTCTGCATTGGAAAGTAGGACTAGTTCTTCATTGTAGAACTAGCGCTTCCTCCGATCCTTGCATTTCAGTGAAACGAGGCCTCGTTTCGTAGCCCGGATGAAGCGAAGCGCAATCCGGGGACGGCGTCTCAGCCGGAACACCTTTCCCGGATTTCGCTGCGCTCCATCCGGGCTACAAGCTTGTCCCGCTCCTTGCGTCTCACGTGAAGCAGCAGCGGGATGGGTTCCGGTCCAGTTCACGCGGAACGCGTGCTTGCAGGCTCCGGCCTGTTTCACGTGAAACAGCGGGGCGAGTGGCCCGCCTCGGTCTCAGTGTTCGTGCGCACGGCCTGATCGCCTGAAGGGCAGTGAGGGTCGTGGCCGGTGGCCGTCCCCCAGTTTCGTCATTGCGACGAGCCCTTGCGACGAAGCAATCCAGACGGCCTCCACGGAGGGATTCTGGATTGCTTCGCTGCGTTCGCGGATGACGGAGTAGACCGATCGCTTGTGCCCGCTCTACCCGCGTCCAGAGCCGTGCGAGATCTCGCCAGGAGTTCTCTCCCGGTCAGACCCATCTTGTTTCACGTGAAACAGCGGTCCTCTCAATGCCCCTTCTACTGTGCATGGGGTTGTTTTCGCGAAAATGCGCATCGCCTCCCTGGCCGCACCGTTTCACGTGAAACAACCGCCTCACCCAGTTTCTACTTCCGGCTTGTCCACCTCTGAGATAGAAGTCCGCCCATGCGAACAGAGCGAGAGAGTTTCGACGTCATCGTGATTGGCGGCGGCCACGCCGGCTGTGAGGCCGCGGCTGCTTCCGCCCGGATGGGTGCGACGACCGCTCTGGTGACGCACCGTTTCTCCACCGTCGGCGCGATGTCCTGCAACCCCGCCATTGGCGGTCTGGGCAAGGGCCATCTGGTCCGCGAGGTCGATGCGCTCGATGGCCTGATGGGCCGAGTCGGCGATGCCGGCGGCATCCAATTCCGCGTCCTCAATCGCCGCAAGGGTCCGGCTGTCCGCGGTCCCCGGGCTCAGGCCGACCGGAAGCTCTATGCCGCAGCCATGCAGGCCGCGATCCGGGACACCGAAGGTCTTTCCGTCATCGAGGGCGAGGCAGACGAGCTGATCGTGGTCGAAGGCCGGGTGACCGGACTACGCCTGGCGGATGGCCGCGAGCTTCGGGCAGGGGCTGTCGTCGTCACCACCGGCACCTTCCTCCGCGGTCTGATCCACCTTGGCGAGAAGAACTGGCCCGCTGGCCGGGTCGGCGAAGCCCCGGCGATGGGTCTTTCCGCCTCCTTTGAGCGGGCAGGCTTCACCCTTGGACGGCTCAAGACCGGCACTCCGCCGCGTCTGGACGGCACCACGATCGACTGGTCCGCGGTCGAGATGCAGCCCGGAGACGAGCCGCCGGAGCCGTTCTCGGTGATGACCGAGCGGATCACGACGCCGCAGATCCAGTGCGGGATCACCCGGACTACGCCCGCGACCCATGAGGTGATCCGGGCCAACGTCCATCGCTCGCCGATGTACTCTGGGCGGATCAAGAGCTCCGGACCGCGCTACTGTCCCTCGATCGAGGACAAGATCGTCCGCTTTGGCGACCGCGACGGCCATCAGATCTTCCTGGAGCCCGAGGGGCTCGACGATAGCACCGTCTATCCCAACGGCATCTCGACCTCGCTGCCGGAGGAGGTCCAACTCGCGATCCTCGCCAGCATTCCTGGCCTGGAGCAGGTGAAGATGGTCCGCCCAGGCTACGCCATCGAATACGACCACATCGATCCCCGCGAGCTCGATCCGACCCTCCAGACCAAGCGGCTGCGCGGCCTGTTCCTGGCGGGTCAGATCAACGGCACCACCGGATACGAGGAAGCTGCCGGGCAGGGTATCGTGGCCGGCCTGAACGCGGCTTTGGCCGCGAGCGGCGCCGCCCTGACCGTGTTCGACCGTGCCGATGGTTATCTCGGCGTGATGATCGATGACCTCGTCACCCGCGGGATCAGCGAACCCTATCGGATGTTCACCTCGCGCGCCGAGTACCGGCTCACCCTGCGCGCCGACAACGCCGATCAGCGCCTCACCGAGAAGGGGATTGCGCTCGGATGCGTCGGGAGCGCCCGGACGCAGCATCATCGCGCCAAGATGGACGCCTTGAATGCGGCCAGGGCGCTGTCGAAGTCCCTGACCATCACCCCGAACGAGGCGATCAAGCACGGCCTGTCCCTGAACCGGGACGGCCAGCGCCGTTCGGCCTTCGAGTTGATGGCCTATCCTGATATCGGCTGGAGCCAGGTCCAGACTATCTGGCCGGAGCTGTCGGCGATCGACCCAGTCATTGCCACCCATCTGGAGATCGACGCGAAGTACGACGTCTATCTCGAGCGCCAGAGCGCCGACGTCGAAGCTTTCAGGCGAGACGAGGGGATGGTGCTGTCGGACGTCGATTACCAGCAGGTCCCCGGTCTTTCCAATGAGGTGCGGGCCAAGCTGGAGAAGGCGCGGCCGTTCACCGTCGGCCAGGCTGGCCGGATCGACGGCATGACGCCGGCGGCGCTCGGCATCCTCGCGGCCTACCTCCGGCGCGAGGCGCGGAAGACCTCAAAGGCGATCGCATAGGCGTTTCACGTGAAACAGCGCGGGCCGGGCGGCAGATCGTCATCAGGGAAACCATCGGCAGGTGAGGGCGCGAGCCGTCGATCCGAGTCGACGCCGATCAAACCGAAGATCGACAAGGCCAGCGCCAATGATCGGTCGCTGGACGCCATCATCGCAGCGGACAAGCTCGCAGCGCTCAGGCTCGCCCCCGTTTCACGTGAAACCGAGGAACGACTCGACCGCTACATCGCGCTGCTCCGGGAGTGGCAGGCCAAGACCAATCTGGTGGCGCCCTCGACCCTGCCGCAGCTCTGGACCCGGCACATCGCCGACTCGCTCCAGCTCGTCGATCTCGCCCCTTCGGCCAAACGCTGGGCCGACCTCGGCAGCGGCGGCGGCTTTCCCGGAATCGTCCTCGCCTGTGCCATGGCCGGGACGCCTGGCGCCAGCGTCCATCTCGTCGAGCGAATCGCCAAGAAGGCGGCCTTTCTGCGCGAAGCAGTCCGCGTCACCACATCTCCGGGGGTCGTACATCTCGCTGAGATCGGGGATAATGTGGATAGAATCACCGGCCCCGTCGATTGCGTCACCGCGCGTGCGCTCGCTCCGCTACATCAACTCATCGGCTTTGCGGAGCCGCTGATGCGCCAAGGTGCAAAAGCGTTGTTTCCGAAGGGGCAAGATGTAGAGGCTGAATTGACCGAAGCCGCTAAATATTGGAATATTCAGCCGCAGCTTCACCAAAGCCGTACCGGCGACGGTTGGATCGTCGAGCTGACGTCCGTCGAGCGACGCGGCTGAGGCGTTCAGGGGTCGAGTGGGGAATTTGCGATGAGCGTGATTGACGAACCCGAGCAAGAACAGACTGCCCAAGAACAGACCACCCAAGAACAGGCCGCTGAGGTCCCGCAGGGCCACCCGCGCATCCTGGCGCTGGCGAATCAGAAGGGCGGCGTGGGAAAAACAACCACGGCGATCAATCTTGGTACGGCACTCGCTGCGATCGGCGAGCGCGTCCTGATCGTCGATCTCGATCCGCAGGGCAACGCTTCGACCGGCCTCGGCATCGATCGCCGTAACCGCTCCTGCTCGACCTATGACGTGCTGATCGGTGAATCGAGCTTGCGCGAAGCCGTGGTCTCGACCGCGGTGCCGCGGCTGCACATCGCACCCTCGACCATGGATCTCTCCGGCCTCGAGCTCGAGCTCGGTACCACGCCCGGCCGCGCGTTCAAGCTCCGTGACGCCATCGGCGCGCTCAACAACAACGTCTCGCCCGACGCCGACTACACCTATGTGCTGATCGACTGCCCGCCCTCGCTCAACCTGCTCACGGTGAACGCGATGGCCGCCTCCGATGCGATCCTGGTGCCGCTGCAGTGCGAGTTCTTCGCGCTCGAAGGTCTGTCGCAATTGCTGCAGACGGTGGAGCAGGTGCGCTCGACGCTCAATCCGACCCTGTCGATCCACGGCATCGTGCTGACCATGTTCGACTCGCGCAACAACCTCTCGAACCAGGTCGTCGCCGACGTCCGTCAGTTCATGGGCGAGAAGGTCTACAAGACCATGATCCCGCGCAACGTGCGCATCTCGGAAGCGCCGTCCTACGGCAAGCCGGTCCTGGTCTACGATCTCAAATGTGTCGGCAGCGAAGCTTACTTGCGGCTCGCCACCGAAGTGATCCAGCGCGAGCGCGAGCTGCGCACCACGCATTGACGCTGCCGTAGGGTGGGCAAAGGCGTCTTCGCCGTGCCCAGCATCTTCTACACACAACTGGTGGGCACGCTTCGCTTTGCCCACCCTACGATAATTCAGTTCTGGAGTGTTGCACCGTGAATCCAAGGGAGCTGGCGATGGCCGACGAAGCGCGTTCGCGACTGGGCCGGGGTCTTGCAAGTCTGATCGGTGATGTCGGCGGCGAGGCTCAGCATGTCGATCGTCCGCGCGCGCAGCGCAAGGTACCGATCGAATTCATCAAGCCCAATCCGCGCAACCCGCGCCGCGCCTTTTCGGAAACGGAGCTCAAGGAGCTCTCTGATTCGATCAGGCAGCACGGCGTGATCCAGCCGATCGTCGTGCGTCCGGTGAAGGGCGCGCAGGATCGCTTCGAGATCATCGCCGGCGAACGGCGCTGGCGCGCATCGCAGATGGCCGGCCTGCACGAAGTGCCAATCGTGCCGGTCGACATCAGCGACAGCGATGCGCTGGAGTTCGCGATCGTCGAAAACGTGCAGCGCGAAGACCTCAACCCGATGGAAGAGGCGCTCGGCTATCACGCGCTCGCCAACGAGTTCAAACGCAGCCAGGACGACATCGCAAAGGTCGTCGGCAAGAGCCGCAGCCACATCGCCAACATGATGCGGCTGACGAAACTGCCGGCCGAAGTGCAGGCCTTGATCACGAGCGGCGAGCTGACCGCCGGCCACGCCCGTGCGCTGATCGGCGTGCCCGATCCGCTCGCATCAGCCAGGCGCATCGTCGCGGAAGGCCTCAACGTCCGCCAGGCCGAGGCGCTCGCGCATGAAGAGGGTGTGCCGGAGCGCAAGCCGCAGAAGGCGCGCAGCACCGGTGGGAAGGAAAAGGACCCTGATACGATCGATCTCGAAAAGCGCGTCAGCGATGCGCTCGGCCTCAAGGTCACGGTCAATCACCGCGACCCCGGCGGCTCCGTCCAGATCAACTACCGCAACCTCGATCAGCTCGACGAGGTGATGAAGCGGCTCGCGAAGGGCGCGCTGTAGACCTAGCCCTCAGTGTCGTCCCCGCGTTCGCGGGGACCCATACCGCGTGATCTCTCGATTGGATCTGTCGCAGTACCGGACTGCGAGTCTTCGCCAAACTTCTCCCTGGGGTTATGGGTCCCCGCGTTCGCGGGGACGACACCGGGTATTTGGCGCGCATCTGTTTCCACATCGTCATTGCGAGCGAAGCGAAGCAATCCAGATTCTTTCCGCGGAGGGACTCTGGATTGCTTCGTCGCTTGCGCTCCTCGCAATGAGGTGGAGAGAGCGGTGCCTCAGCCGCGCCGCTTCGCATTCGCGGCGATGGCCATCAGCGTGCGCTGGGCGATGGCGGCGGCTAGCGTCGATTGCTTGCGGGTGTCGAGCGCGGCGGTCGCGAGCTGCTCGATGATTGCGGCGAGCCGCGCCACGCTGAAATTGCGCAGCGCCGTTTCGACCGCCGGCTTTCGCGAAAAATGCAGGCGCGGATAGCCGCCCTCGAGCACGGCGGAGGCAGGCTGGCCGTCGGCGATCGCGAGCGCAGATTTGTGCAGCCACGCGGCCTGGCGCTGCGCGGCGGAGATGATCACGCCGGGATAGGTGCCGGCGATCATGGCCTTCGCAAATTCGGTCTCGACGATGTCGGGCCGGCCGGCGAAGGCGCCGTCGACGATCGGATCGAGTTTCAGCTCGGACGCATCGGCAACGACGGACATCACATCATCCAGCGTGATCTCGCCTTTGCCATGCGCATAGAGCGTCAGCTTGCGCAGCTCATTGCGCGAGGCCTGGCGGTCGCCGCCGAGGAATGACATCAGCGCCGCGCGGGCATCCTGCGCGATGCGCAGATTGGCGATGCGGAGCTCGTCGTCCATCAGCTTGGCAAGGTCGCGCTCGGTGTCGGGATAGCAGCCGATCGCCACGGCCGTCTTGGCCTTCTCGCAGGCCTTGCGCAGCGGCGATTCCGGGCGCAGCTCGCCGGCCTCGATCACGATGCGGCAATCCCTCACGCCCATCTCCGCTAGCGTATCGATCCCGCTGGCAAAGCTGCGCGAGCCGGCGCGGACGCGGATGGCGCGGCGGCCGCCGAATAACGGCACCGTCATGGCTTCATCGACGAGCCGCGACGGCTCGGCGGAGAGTTCGTCGCCGTCGAGCTTGACGAGCGAGAAGGGATCGTTGGGGTCGTCGACGGCCGAGGCAATCAGTGCATCGGCGCGCTCGCGCACGAGGCCGGCATCGGGACCGTAGAGCAGGATGATCGGTCGGCCCCCGTCGGGACGGGCGAGGAAGGCGTCGATCTCTTTTCCGCGCAGCGCGACCATCGGACCTGACTGTCATTCCAGGGCGCACGAAGCGCGAACTACGGCGCGCAATTGCGCGCCTGAGAATCTCGATCAATAATCTCTGGATTCCGGATCCGCCCTGCGGGCGCTCCGGAATGACGGGGATGACTTAAGTGCCGGCGATGAAGAACGAGGCGAGGCGAGTGTTGATGTTCTCGGCGATCTCGTTGGCGGCACGATCCTCGGCATCGCGAAGGGCCCGGTTGCGGGCAAAGCGCTGGTAGGAGCCGGGCATGTCATAGGACACGCGCGCGAACGTCGTGCCGGTCATGACCGACTTGCCGCTGACGACCTCGATCAAATTGTACTGGGCGTCGATGCCGTAGTTTTCACTGTTCGGCAGGCCGGTATTGGGATCGACGATCAGCGACGTTTTGCTGCTCGCGAAGCGAATCTCCAGGCGATGGGTCGGCGGCATGCCGGTGGCCGTGCCGTAGAGCTTGAAGGCCAGGGCGTTGCGGACCTCGACGCCGACACGGGCCTCGCGGGAGGCATTGGCCTTGTTGATCGGCGGAAGGTCGACCCCCATCAGCTTCTCGCGCAGGCCGGGGGTGCCGTCACCACGCTCGGCATACATCGGCTGGAAGCAGCCAGCCGTCAGCGCCGCCAATGCGGCGACCGCCAGCAAGCGGGCAGCGATCCGGATCCTAGCCGACAACATTCACGATCCTCTTGGGGACGATGATCACCTTGCGGACGGGCTTGCCGTCCAGGGCCAGTTTTACCGCATCGAGGGCCAAAACGGCAGCCTCGATTTCCGGATTCTGGGCCGCTGTTGCAACTGTGACCTCACCCCGCTTCTTGCCATTGACCTGGACCACCAGGGTCACGGCGTCTTCAACCAGCAAATCGCGTTCGATTTGGGGCCAATCGGCCTCGGAAACCAGCCCGCTATGGCCCAGAACCTGCCAGCACTCCTCGGCCAGATGCGGCATCATCGGGGAGAACAGCTGGACCAGGATCTGGCTGGCCTCCCGGACCGCCCAGGCGAGGTCAGGTGAGGGCTGGCCGGGGCGCTGGAGCACCTCCGAAAACGCATTGGCGAATTCGCGGATATGGGCAAGGCAGACATTGAAGTGTAGCCGCTCGATGCCGGTGGTGACCTTGTCCAGCGCGCCATGGGCGGCCTTGCGCAAGGTGGTCGCATCCGGGCCGAACGAGCCCGGACGATCCGCCGGCGCGGCCTGGCCGAGCTCCACTGCATCGTTCACCAGCCGCCACAGCCGCTGCACGAAGCGCGAGGCGCCCTGGACGCGCTCGTCGCTCCAGATCACGTCGCGGTCGGGCGGGGAGTCCGACAGCATGAACCAGCGGGCGACGTCGGCGCCGTAGGTCTCGATGATGTCGTCGGGGTCGACCGTGTTCTTCTTCGACTTCGACATCTTCTCGATCGGACCGATCTGGATGTCTTCGCCTGACGTCAGCAACGTCGCGCGCCGGCCGTTGCCGCCGACCTCGATCTTCACCTCGGCCGGCTGCACATAGGTGCCGTCGGCCTTCTGGTAGGTCTCGTGCACCACCATGCCCTGCGTGAACATGCCGGCGAACGGCTCGTCCAGCGCAATGTGCCCGGTCGCCTTCATCGCGCGGGTGAAGAAGCGGCTGTAGAGCAGATGCAGGATCGCGTGCTCGACGCCGCCGATATACTGGTCGACCGGCAGCATCCGGTTGGCGACGGCTGGTGTCGTCGGCGCGTTCTCGTTCCAGGGATCGGTGAAGCGCGCAAAATACCAGGACGAATCCACGAAGGTGTCCATGGTGTCGGTTTCGCGCTGGGCCTTAGCCCCGCATTTCGGGCAGGTGACGTGCTTCCAGGTCGGGTGATGGTCGAGCGCGTTGCCCGGTCTGTCGAAGGTCGCATCCTCCGGCAGCACGACCGGCAGCTGATCGTCCGGCACGGGCACCACGTCGCACTTCGGACAGTGGATCACCGGAATCGGGCAGCCCCAATAGCGCTGCCGTGAAATACCCCAGTCGCGCAGGCGGAAATTGACCTGACGCTCGCCAACCGGCGCGTTGCCGCGCAGCTCGCCCTCTAGGCGCTTTGCGACCTCGTCCTTGGCCTGCTCGATGGTCATGCCGTCGAGGAAGCGCGAATTGATCATGCGGCCGTCACCGTCATAGGCGGTGTCGGTGATGACGAACGTCTTCGGATCCTGGCCCTCGGGGCACACCACCGGAATGTTGCCGAGATTGTACTTGTTGACGAAGTCGAGGTCGCGCTGGTCGTGCGCGGGGCAGCCGAAGATCGCGCCCGTGCCGTATTCCATCAGCACGAAGTTCGCGACATAGACCGGCAGCTTCCAGCTCGGGTCGAACGGGTGCACCGCGCGGATGCCGGTGTCAAAACCCTGCTTTTCCGCGGTGTCGATGATCTCTTGCGCGGTGCCGATCTTCTTGATGTCGGCGATGAACTGGGCAAGCTTCGGGTTCTTCGCGGCGGCTGCCTGCGCCAGCGGATGATCCGACGAGATCGCCATGAATTTGGCGCCGAACAGGGTGTCCGGGCGCGTCGTAAAGATCTTCAGCTCGCTCTCGCCGGCGGGCGTCGTCGCCTGATCCAGCGCGAAGCGGACCAGCAGGCCCTCGGAGCGCCCGATCCAGTTGCGCTGCATCAGCCGCACCTTGTCGGGCCAGCGGTCGAGCCCATCCAGCGCCGACAGCAGCTCCTGCGAGTACTTCGTGATCTTGAAGACCCACTGGCTCATTTCCCGTTGTTCGACAACGGCACCCGAGCGCCAGCCGCGGCCGTCGATCACCTGCTCGTTGGCGAGCACGGTCATGTCGACCGGATCCCAGTTGAGCTTGCGCTTCTCACGCTCGGCCAGGCCGGCGGCGAGCATGTCCAAAAACATCTTCTGCTGATGCTTGTAGTAGCTGGGGTCGCAGGTCGCGAATTCGCGCGACCAGTCCAGCGACAGCCCGATCGAGCGGAGCTGCTTCTTCATCGCGGCGATGTTGTCGTAGGTCCAGGCCTTCGGCGCGACCTTGCGCTCGATGGCGGCGTTCTCGGCCGGCAGGCCGAAGGCGTCCCAGCCCATCGGGTGCAGGACGTTGAACCCCTTGGCGCGCATGAAGCGGGCCAGCACGTCGCCGAGCGTGTAATTGCGGACATGGCCGATATGGATGCGCCCGGATGGGTAGGGGAACATCTCCAGCACGTAGTATTTCGGCCGCGAGTCGTCGTTCTTGGAGACGAAGATCGCCTGCTGGTCCCAGGCGGCTTGCCAGCGCGGTTCGGCGTCGCGGGCGTTGTAGCGTTCGGAGGTCATGGAATCGTTGGGTTTTCGTGGATTCGGCCGTCTAAAGACGGCGGACTAGGCCATAGAAGTCCTTAGGGGGTCAATGGGTTGCCGCTGGCGGCGGCCCCCGCAAGGCTGCTCCGCTAAAGTACGGACGGCCCATTGGGATCGGATTAAGGGGTCGGTGCGAGGTTGGTCGCCCGACAGCACCCCGCCAAGCGATGGAATCAGGCTTCGACGATCTCGATTACGACTATGCCGCGTCCGTCGCCGGACGGGCGGTGCGGAGCATGGCCGAGCAGCGGATTCCGCCGACGCCGACCAATTTTGCCGTCTGGTTCCACTATTTTGCAGGCAGCCATGACGACCTGCGCAATGCCATCGATCTCCTGATCGACCACAACCGTCCCTTCGACGCCAGAACCAACCAGGATCTGTTCGAGACCTATGTCGCGCCCCGGGCGGGCGCCGTCGCCTCCGAGACGTCCGATCGGCTACATGCCCTCATGGGGGCGGCGAAAGAGTTTCTGGCGACGGCCATGGCCGACAATCGTTCCCAGATGCAGGCGATCAGCGAGGTCGCTGATCAGGGCAGGGCCGGCGTCGATCCGAAGGCGCTGGTCGCCCAGCTCTTGAATGAGCTGGCGCGGGCCGCCACGAGGGCGACCCGGCTCGAGGCCGGCTTTGCGGAAAAGACCCGCGAGCTCGACGTGATCCGCGACTCGCTCTCCAAGTCCGAGGAGCGCGCCCGGACCGATACGCTGACGGGGCTGGCAAACCGGCGCGCGCTCGATGAATTCCTGCGCAAGGCACAGACGACCGCGGATTGGGGCGAGCCGCTCGGCGTGCTGATGCTCGACATCGACCACTTCAAGACCTTCAACGACAATTTCGGCCATGGTGTCGGCGACCAGGTGCTGCGCCTGATTGCGAAAGTGCTGCGCGAAAAAGTTCGCGAGCAGGATCTGTCGGCCCGCTATGGCGGCGAGGAGCTGATTGCCGTGCTGCCGGATGCCGATCTCGCCACTTGCGCCGAGATCGCCGAGCGCATCAGGCGCGCGATCGCCGAATGCACGATCACGCGCCGCTCGACCGGCGAGACCCTGCCCGACATCAGCGTGTCGATCGGCGTAGCGCAGTATCGTGTGGGCGAGGCGATCACCGATCTCATCGAGCGCTGCGACCGTGCGCTCTATCTCGCCAAGGGCGGCGGTCGCAATCGCGTGGTGACGGAGGTCGAGCTCGATCGCGCCGCGGCTGCGGGCTAGGCGCTCGCCGCCAGCATCATGGCGGCCGCGCTGTTCTCGATCACCTGGATGCCGTGCTCCATGACATTGTTGCGGCCGCGGTGTTTTGCGGCGTAGAGCGCGGCGTCGGCGGCTTCGATGAGATCGCCGGGGCGCAGCGTCTCGTTCGGCTTCGTTGCGGCAACGCCGATCGAGACGGTGACGATCATGTGGGCCGAGGTGATGTGCGGCAGGCACAGCTTCAACACTGCTGCGCGCACCTGCTCGCCGATCTCGACGGCGCGGTTCACGTCGGTGTTCGGCAGCAGCAGGCAGAATTCCTCGCCGCCGTAGCGGGCCGCAAAGCCCATCGTATCGGCGGCGATGCCGGACAGCGATTCGCCGAGCCGGGTCAGGCAGGAATCGCCTTCGAGATGGCCATAGGTGTCGTTGAACAGCTTGAAGTGATCGACGTCGATCATCAGCAGCGCAAGCTCGCTGCCATATTGCTGCGCGCGCATCCATTCGAAGTCGAGCCGGCTCTGGAAGCCGCGGCGATTGGCCAGCCCCGACAGCATATCGATCGAGGCCATCACGGTCAGGCGGTCGTTGCTCGCGATCAGCTCGCGCTCGCGCTGGCTGAGCTGCGCGGCCATCGCGTTGAAGGCGCGGGCCAGCGGCACGAACTCGGCCGGCAGACGGTTGCGCGCGGCGCGGGCCGAGAGATCGCCCTCGCCGAGGCGCTTGGCCATGTCGGCCAGCATCTCGATCGGCTTGATCACGAGCTTCTCGGCGGCGATCAGCGCGCCGAGCAGGACGAACAGGACGACGAACGCGAGCTGGAGATAGGCGGTGCGAATGTCGCGGCTGACCGCCGCGGACACCTTGTCCTCGTCGATGCTGGCAATCAGGCGGGCATTGGTGCCGGCGATGCGGATATAGCTCACCGCGCGGCGGGAGCCGTCAGCGGCGAGGAAAGAGAGTGAGCCCTCGTCCTGGTCCGAACGCAGCGCCCTGTCGGCGATCGCCGACATCAGCGGCATGTTGTCGAGCGGACGGCCGATCGCGCTGTGCTGGTCAGCCGGCGCGGCGAGCACTGTGCCGGCGCTGTCGACCAGCACGGCAGTGATGCCGGCACGGCCGCCGAGATTGCTCATGACCTTCGACATCCAGTCGAGGTTCACGGTGGCGAGCACGACGGCATCCGCCACACCGCTGAAGGCCGACACCGGATAAACCGCCATGACGGTCGGCGACGGCACGGGCCGCGACAGGATGAAGTCGCTCAGCACGAAGCGGCCGGTTTCCTGCGCCTGCTGGAAGTAGGGCCGGTCGCTGAGGTCGAGGCCGACATACATGTTGTTGGTGGCGCACTGGATGCGTCCGTCCTGGCCGGCGATCAACAGCGTGCGGATCCAGGGAAGGTTCGACGGCAGGCTCGCGCGCAGCACGTCGCAGCTCTTGCTGATGCCGCCGGCGGAGGCGCGGATGAAGGCCTCGGATTTCAGGATGGTTTCGACCGACGAGATCACTTCGCGCTGCGCATCGGCGCTGTGTCTTGCAATGGTGGTGAATTCGGTCGCGGCCTGCGCGATCTGACGCGCGCGCGTGTCCTCGAGCGAACGGATGCGCTCGAACATCAAAGGCGTCACCAGAATCACCGCGAGCAACGCAAGCCGTGCCCGGATTCCGAGAACCTGCTTGAGTTTCACTCGTTTGCGGTTGAAACTGACGTTTGCCATCTTCGCTGCCCACCCCATCGGCCAAGGTAAAGCGAAGGGTTCAAAAACTCTTTCTTGAACTCGGTAAAATTAGAACTAGCTCCGCAACAATCCAGTCCGAACCGACGTCATGACCGAAACCAACGCCGCGCCGGTAACCGGCCATTCACCAAACGCGCTCGCCGCGGTCGAAGCCGAAATTGTCCGCGCCTGCAAGGAAGCGCGGCGCGATCGTGCCTCCGTGACGCTGATCGCGGTGTCCAAGACCTTCGCCGCGGATGCAATTATCCCGGTCATCGACGCCGGACAACGCGTATTCGGCGAGAATCGCGTGCAGGAGGCCAAAGGCAAGTGGCCTGCGTTAACGTCTGCCTATTCCGGCATCGCGTTGCATCTGATCGGGCCGCTGCAGTCCAACAAGGCGAAGGAGGCGGTGGCGCTGTTCGATGCCATCCATTCGGTCGACCGCCCGAGCATTTGCCAGGCGTTAGCCAAGGAAATCGAATCCCAGAACAGGCACCCGGAACTGTTCGTCCAGATCAACATCGGCGAGGAGCCGCAGAAGGCCGGCATCGCTCCCGGCGAGGCCGATGCCTTCATCGCGAGCTGCCGCGACAGCTATGGGCTGACGATCTCCGGCCTGATGTGCATCCCGCCGGTCGACGAGCCGCCGGCGGCGCATTTCGCGCTGACCGCCAAGATCGCTGCGCGCAATGGATTGAAGAACCTCTCGATGGGCATGAGCGCGGACTTCGCCACCGCGATCATGCTCGGCGCCACCCATGTGCGCGTCGGGAGCGCGATCTTCGGGCATCGGTAGGAGCCGTTAGCGCTGATGCGTAGCCCGGATGGAGCGTAGCGAAATCCGGGAGACCGGTATCGCTTCCAGGTGATAGTGTTCCCGGATTGCGCTACGCTCCATCCGGGCTACGAAACTCTCGCGCACTCGCAATGACGGTTACACAAACCCCACCGACACCTGCCCCAGCACACCAAAATCCACCGCGAAATGGTCGCCGGCCTGGATCGGCAGCGGCGGATGGCATGTGCCTGTCGTCACCACCTCCCCTGCCCGCAAGGCAATGCCGAGCCCGCGCAGCTCGTTGGCAAGCCAGGCCAGGGCAACGCGGGGATCGCCGAGCACGTTCTTGCCGTGGCCGAGATAGCGCTGGCCGCGCAGCGTGATCTGCGGCCGCTCCTCGACGAGATCCATGGCGCGCCAGTTCGCAGTCGTCGCGGCGCCCAGCACGAACAGATGCGCGCAGGCATTGTCGGCGATCAGCTGCGCCTCGCTGGCGCTGGCGAAATCGCCAAAGCGCGAGTCGGGAATCTCGATCGCGGGATGCAGGGTGCCGACGGCGGCGAGCACGTCGTCGACATTGTACGGCGTCGCGCGCGGCGGCAGATCGCGGCCCATGCGGAAGGCGAACTCCGGCTCGCCGACGCGCATCTCGTTGCCTTTCATTGACGCCGTGCCGCCGTCGGCGATCACGGTGTCGCTCATGATGCGGCCGGCCAGCGGTCCCGCGACGTTGATGTGCTTCTGTCCGGCCTCGCTTGTCGCCGCGATCTTCCAACCGAACAGTTGTCCAAGCGATTGGTTTTCGAGGACGGCCTGGATGGCATAGCCATCGGCGCGGCTCTGCGGCCGCAACCGCGGCTCCAGCGCGTCAAACTTGGTGCCGTCGCGCCAATGTTTGACCAGGACCTGCGATGCGGCGGCGATCTGATCCTTGTCGAGCATGTGCCCTCACCCAATAATGATTCTTGTTCTTGGTCCCAAGCGCCGCAGCAATTGCAGCATCGCCGCTTTGGTCATCGAGACGCAGCCCGCTGTCGGCCCGAAATTGTCGCGCGCCAGATGCAAAAACACCGCACTGCCCCGGCCGGCGATACGCGGTCTGGTGTTGTGGTCGATTTCGATGATGAAGTCATAGAGATGGTCGGTCCGCTTGAGACGGTCACCGCCCTGCTCCGGCCCGAGCCGGATCGCCTGATTGTAATGGCGATCTCCGGCGTCCTCGCACCAGGCGTCCGTGTCGCCGATGGTCCGGGCCGGAAGAAAGGTCCGCGGACGGCTGTGGCGGTCGCCCCGCCACCACAATTGCCTGGGACGGAAGCTGCCCCGCGGGGTGCCGCCATCGCCCTCGCGCTTGTTTGCCAGGATTCCGCCCCGCCCCAGCGCCACCGGGATCGTCAGCGCGCCGGCCGTCAGCCAGCCCCGGCGCGGATTCCCGGCAGCAGGTTTAACGCGGATCGCTCGAAGCGGTCCGGAGCTTCGATTCCTCGGGTAACTGGCTGAATTCGCTTTGTTTTTCATGTGAACGTGCGATGTCGAATTCATTACAGGACATTCATCAAAACGGCCTGAGATTTTGAGTTAGAGTGGTTCTGGCTTGTGAATCGGTAACAGCCCACTACTTCAACACGAACAACAATAATAACGGCGACCCCCCTAACTTTCCCTCGCGGCTGGGTGCAGCATGCATGCGCGCCGAGCCGGACTCCAAAAGGATGACCCCCTATGGCCAATGCCCGCAAGATCCTCATCGTGGATGACGATACCGATCTGCGCGATACGTTGGTGGAGCAATTATCGCTGCACGAAGAATTTGAGGCCTCCGCCGTCGATACCGGCGCCAAGGGCGCGAGCGCCGCGAAGGCCAATGCCCCCGATCTCGTCCTGATGGATGTCGGCCTGCCCGACACCGATGGCCGCGAGGTGGTTCGTTCCTTGCGCAAGGGCGGCTTCAAGGCTCCGATCATCATGCTCACCGGGCATGACACCGATTCCGACACGATTTTGGGGCTGGAATCTGGCGCCAACGACTACGTCGCAAAACCCTTCCGTTTCGCCGTGCTGCTGGCCCGCATCCGCGCCCAGCTCCGCCAGCACGAGGCGAGCGAGGACGCGGTGTTCTCGGTCGGCCCCTACTCCTTCCGCCCGGGCTCGAAGATGCTGACCGCGGCCAATGCCCGCAAGGTCCGGCTCACCGAGAAGGAAACCGCCATCCTCCGCTTCCTCTACCGGGCCGGCCAGATGCCGGTCTCGCGCGAGACCCT
The DNA here is from genome assembly GCF_029953005.1 of Bradyrhizobium sp. Mp27. Lineage (NCBI taxonomy): Bacteria > Pseudomonadati > Pseudomonadota > Alphaproteobacteria > Hyphomicrobiales > Nitrobacteraceae > Bradyrhizobium > Bradyrhizobium sp. Mp27. The sequence goes on from NZ_JASAUS010000014.1 coordinate 77,760, forward strand.
GCTCCAGGAGGTCTGGGGCTATAATTCCGGCGTCACCACCCACACGCTGGAAACCCACATCTACCGCCTCCGCCAGAAGATCGAGAAGGACGCCGCCAATCCGGAGATCCTGGTCACGGAAGCCGGTGGCTACAAGCTGGTGCCGTGATACGCTTTAGGGGGCGTGCGAATCGTTTTAGATCGCATGCCCTTTGAGCCCCGGACCTGAATGTCAATCGACGACGACGTAGCGCTTCTCGAGCGTGTCCCGACACTGCGCTTGTTGGGAGACGCGTCGTTGCGCATGCTGGCGATCGGCTCTGAGCAGCGTAATTTCGTCCGCGGCGACGTCCTGTTCAATCTCGGCGACGAAGCCGATGCCGGATACGTGGTTCAACGTGGCGCCTTTCGGGTCGACGACGGCGCCGGCGCGGAGATGATCGCAGGTCCCGGCGCGCTGATCGGCGAGCTCGCGCTGGTGGTGCCGATGAAGCGGCCGTCGAGCGCGGTCGCGCTGGAGCACGCCTCCGTCATCCGCGTTGCTCGCAGCCTGTTTCAGCGCGTGCTCGAGAGTGACCCGGCTGCGGCCGTTCGCCTGCGTGACGAATTCGCGGTGCGCTCCAGCCAGATCGCGGGCGATATCTTGACGGCGGGCGCGAAGCTGACGTCGTCGTAGCCCGGACGGCGCCGTTACACCTCCAGCGTCACCGTCACCGGCACGTGGTCCGACGGGCGCTCCCAGCTCCGCGCGTCGCGCAGGATCTTGAAATCGCTGACCGCGTCCTTCAATGCGCGCGAGACCCAGATGTGGTCGAGCCTGCGGCCGCGATCACCGACGGTCCAGTCGGCGGAGCGATAGCTCCACCACGTATAGACCTTCTCCGACATCGGAAAACGCTCGCGCGCGACGTCGACCCACTCACCGGCTGCCAGCGCGGCTTGCAGCTTCTCGGTCTCTACAGGTGTATGCGAAACCACCTTCAGAAGCTGCTTGTGCGACCACACGTCGTTCTCGTGCGGCGCGACGTTGAGATCGCCGACCAGGATGTGGCGATCCTCCCCGCGCGGATGCAGCGGCTCGCAGGCCTTCATCTCGTCGAGGAAGCGCAGCTTGTGGTCGAATTTCTCGTTCAGCGCGGGATCTGGAATGTCGCCGCCGGCGGGCACGTAGAAATTATGCAGCACCAGCGGCTTTGCGATGCTGGCCTTCTCGCCGAACGAGACCGAGATGTGGCGCGAATCCACCTTGTCGCAGAAGGTGCGGATGTCTTTCGATTCGAACGGGATCTTCGAGACGATAGCGACGCCGTGATAGCCCTTCTGCCCGTTCAGCGCGACATGCTCATAGCCGAGCCGCTTGAAACGCTTCAGCGGAAAGGCATCGTCGATGCACTTGGTCTCCTGGAGACACAGCACGTCCGGCCGCGCGCTCTTGAGAAACTTCGCGACCAGGTCGATGCGAAGCCGCACCGAGTTGATGTTCCAGGTTGTCAGGGAAAGACGCATGAGGCATGCGTCTTAGCAAGCTCCCGTAGGGTGGGCAAAGCGAAGCGTGCCCACCAATGCCTGCCGCAAGGAAAGATGGTGGGCACGGCGCTAGTGCGCCTTTGCCCACCCTACGGCAGTAGAGCTTTCAACCCGGCGATGGGCCGTAATTGGTGAAATCGATCTTGAACATGGCAGGATCGAGCTTCTTGCCCGCATCGAGATTGTAGACCGCGATCGTGGTGTCGTAGCCCTGCGGGTCGGTGACGGTCCACTGCTTCAACTGGCCGTCCTTGGCGCCGAACATCAGCAGCAGGCGGCTGGTGCCGACCAGCGCCTGCTTCTCCTCGATGGTGACGCTGACGAAGACGTCGTCGGCCGAGACGTTGACGACATTGGTGTCCTTCATCAGGTCGATGCGATCGGACAGCAGGAAGCGCAGCGGCGTCTGTGACAGCGGATAGACGTCCTGGGTCGCGAGCTTGCGGTCGCGCACCACCAGCGACGATCCGTCGGCGACGATGTCGATCGGGCTCGGTGCGTCATACTCGAAGCGCACCTTGCCGGGCTTCTGGATGTAGAAGTCGCCCTGCGTCTTGCTGCCGTCGGGGCCGACCTGGACGAAATTGCCGACCAGCGTCGAGAGCGAGGACAGATAGGCGCTGACCTTGGCCGCCTGCGCCTTCTGGTTGGCGTCGAAGGTCTGGAAGATGCTGGTCGGCACGTTGCGTCGCGGATCCGGGATGACCGGGTTCGGCGGCGTCTGGGTCGCGCCGGTGACAGCGGGGCCTCCGCCATCGCGGCCCTTCGGCGCCGGCTTCGGCACAGGCACGGTCTGCGCGAACGACGCCGCAGTCACCATCGCGGCGGTGACGAGAAGCACGCCGGCCATGCGCGCACTTCGCGCGGCGATGGTGGCAGCGAATCGAATGTCCGGATGTCTGATCAACGCGTCGTCCTGTGTGGCTGGGCGCCCTTTTAGCGTGATTTCGCTACTGCAGATATCGATTTTGCGTGAAATTATGTTCAGGAGGCGGCCCGCCTCACATATGGCTGTCTTCTTCCTCGACCAGAATCTCGCGCTTTCCGGCGTGGTTGGCGGGTCCGACGATGCCTTCCAGTTCCATGCGCTCCATCAAGGACGCGGCACGGTTATAGCCGATTTGCAGCCGGCGCTGGATGTAGCTGGTTGAGGCCTTGCGGTCGCGTTTGACGATGGCCACGGCCTGTTGGAAGAGATCGCCGCCGCCATCCGCGCCCATGCCGCTGGCGTCGAACACGGCGCCACCGTCCTCGTCCTCGGTCGGCTCTTCGGCCGTGACGGCCTCGAGGTATTCGGGCTGGCCCTGCGTCTTGAGGTGACGCACCACCTTCTCGACTTCCTCGTCCGATGCGAAAGGTCCGTGCACGCGGCTGATGCGGCCGCCGCCCGCCATGTAGAGCATGTCGCCCTGCCCGAGCAGCTGCTCGGCGCCCATCTCACCCAGGATGGTGCGGCTGTCGATCTTGGACGTCACCTGGAAGGCGATGCGGGTCGGGAAGTTCGCCTTGATGGTGCCGGTGATGACGTCGACCGACGGGCGTTGCGTCGCGAGGATCACATGCAGGCCGGCGGCGCGCGCCATCTGCGCGAGACGCTGCACCGCGCCTTCGATGTCCTTCCCTGCGACCATCATCAGGTCGGCCATTTCGTCGACGATGATGACGATGTAGGGCAGCGGGTCGAGCGAGAGCTTCTCTTCCTCGTAGATCGCCTTGCCGGTTTCCTTGTCGAAGCCGGTGTGCACGGTGCGCGTCGGTTCCTCGCCCTTGGCTTTCAATTCGAGCAGGCGCGTATTGTAGCCATCGATGTTGCGCACACCGAGCTTGGCCATGTTCTTGTAGCGCTCTTCCATCTCGCGCACGGCCCACTTCAGCGCGACCACCGCCTTCTTCGGGTCGGTCACGACGGGCGTGAGCAGATGGGGAATGCCGTCATAGACGGAGAGTTCGAGCATCTTCGGATCGACCATGATCAGGCGGCACTGGTCCGGGCGCAGCCGGTAGACCAGGCTGAGGATCATGGTGTTGATGGCGACCGACTTGCCGGAGCCGGTGGTGCCGGCGATCAGCATGTGCGGCGTGCGCGCGAGGTCGATGATGACGGGGTCGCCGCCGATGGTCTTGCCGAGGCAGAGCGGCAGCTTCGCAACCGTGTCGGTCGCTTCCTTTGCGATCAGCAGTTCGCGCAAATAGACCTTTTCGCGATGCGCGTTCGGCAGTTCGATACCGATGGCGTTGCGGCCCGGCACGACCGCCACGCGCGCCGACAGCGCGCTCATCGAGCGGGCGATATCGTCGGAGAGCCCGATCACGCGCGACGACTTGATGCCGGGCGCCGGCTCCAGCTCGTACAGCGTGACCACGGGACCCGGATTGGCCTTCACGATCTCGCCGCGCACGCCGAAATCCTGCAGCACGCCTTCGAGCGCGCGTGAATTGGCTTCCAGCTCGGCCTTGCTGAGCGGCTGGCGATCGCCCGCCTTGGGCGCGGCCAGCACGGACACGGACGGAAGCTCGAACTTGTCGGAGGATTTCTTGGAAGCGGCCTTCGGTGCAGCCTTCTTGCGCGGGGCGCGCGCGGCCGGCTCCTCCTCCTCTTCCTCCTCCTCCTCGTCTTCCTCTTCTTCGTGCTCGTCCTCGTCAATCTCGTCTTCGGATTGCGGCGAGATCGACGGCGCTGCGCGGCCGCCGCCGAGATTCGGCTCCTGGCGGCTGAACGCAACGGCCTTGGTCTTCGGTCCGCTCGAGACCAGCGAGCGGTAAGCGGTGCCGAGCAGCCAGATCAGCCGTGCCTTCGTGCTCATCAATGCGTGGAACAGCCAGCCCAGCGACACCGAGCCGCGATCGCTCTCCTCGTCCTCTTCGAGCGGCTTGTCGTCGTCCTCGATCTCCGCGAGCTCGTCGTCATGCTCGCGCGCGCCGAGGCCACAGGCGATCAGGAAGGTCACGCCCATCGCGGCGAACAGGATCGTGCCCAGCACCATGCGATAGATCGTGCCCGCCGGTCCGAAAATCACCGCGGGCGCGCGCACCAGCGCATCGCCGACCACGCCGCCGAGGCCGGTCGGCAGCGGCCAGGCGCCGCCATGGGGCCAGCAGCTGACGAAGCCCGCAGCGATCACCGTGCAGAGAATCCAGGAACCGAGCCGCAGCGCCTCGCGGTCGAACGGGCGATGGGTCATCATGCGCCAGCCCCAGACCGCGACCGTCAGGACCAGCATGATCGCGCCGAGCCCGAGGATCTGCATCGCAAGGTCGGCGCCGATCGCGCCGGCATAGCCGAGAATGTTGCGGATCGGCCGTGAGGTCGCGTGGCTGAGGCTTGGATCCTGCACCGACCAGGTCATCAGCGCGGCCGAGGCGACACCGGACAATGCAATCAGGCCGAAACCGGTGAGCTCGCGCATACGCCGCGCCAGCCCCTCGCGGATCGACGGTGGCAGATGGCCGACCAGTGGAATGACACGTTCGATTGCCGACATGCTCATGGGCCCCGCCTAACCCAGAGTCTCGACCAGGCGGTGCAGCGCCTGCGCCGTGGTCTCGCCATCCTGCACCAGCGCAAGGCGAATGAAACCTGCGCCCGGATTGAAGCCGTCGGGCTGGAGCCGCGCCAGATAGCTGCCGGGCACCACGCGTACGCCTGCTTCCTTGAAGAGTTTGAGCGTGATCGACACGTCGTCGCCGAGCGCGGACGTGTTGAGCCAGACGCAGAAGCCCGCGTCAGGCCGGCGATAGCCGTAACGATCGCCGATGATCTGGTCGGCAAGATCGAACTTGATCCGGTAGAGCCTGCGGTTCTCCTCGACATGCGCCTCGTCGCCGTAGGCAACGGTCGCGACATGCTGGAGCGGCACCGGCACCTGCGGCGCCGCGATGTTGCGCAGTTCGAGGAACATGCCGATGAATCGCTTGTCGCCGGCGGCGAAACCGACGCGCAGGCCCGGCAGGTTGGAGCGCTTCGACAGCGACTGGAACGCAACAACGCGGGTGAAATCAGGGCCGGCGCATTCGAGCGCACTGCCCGGGGCCTCGCGGGTGTAGATCTCGGAATAGCACTCGTCGCTGAGGATGACGAAGCCGTAGCGGTCGGCGAGCTGCTTCAACCGCCTGAAATAGTCGGGCTTGGCGACCGAGCCCTGCGGATTGGCCGGCGAGGCCAGATAGAACGCCACCGTCCGCGCCAGCGTCGCTTCGTCGATGGCATCGAGATCGGGCAGAAAGCCGTTTTCGACGGTGGTCGGTAGGTAGACCGGCTCGCAGGCCGCGGCGCGGGCGCCGGCGCCATAGACCGGATAGAACGGGTTCGGCATCAGGATTGCGGGCTCGCCGGGGCGCGGGCCGACATAGCGCGCGGCCGCGATCGCGGCAAGGAACAGCCCTTCCCGGCTGCCATTGAGGACGAGAATCTCGTTCTCGGGGTCGAGCGGCCGCGGCAGCTTGAAGCGCGACGACAGCCAGGCGCCCGCGGCGTTCCGGAACGGGTCGGTGCCCTTGTTCGCGGGGTAACGGCCGAAATCGGCGATGTGCTTGGCCAGCACCGGGCCGACGAAGTCAGGCACGGGATGCTGGGGCTCGCCGACTGCAAGCGTAATCAAGGGCTTACCCGGCTGATGGGGGGCCAGCAGCTCGTTCAGCCGGACGAAGGGCGAGCGTTCGCTATCGGAGCTTCCACTGTCCTGCGGCGCACGGGATGAAGCGGTTATAGCCATTCTGGACGCCAGCACTCTTGGAACAGCCGGTCGCACCAAGGCGCCGGCGGGAAGCGGTTCACTTCACCATAGATAGGGCGAGGTTAAGACGCGATTAACCATCGGCTTTCCGCGCCATCAAGAGTCATTTCCGTGACCTGGATTTGAGGTCCGGCCCGCCCGGAGCGGGAATAATGAGGCCGCGTACAATGGATGCGGGCGGGCCCGGGTCTCGTCATGGCCGGGCTTGTCCCGGCCGTCCACGGCCTTCCTGCCACGCCCCAAGAACGTTCATGCCCGGGCCTTCGCCTCGCCGAAGCGGGCTTCGGCCGCGCAGGCGGGGCAAGCCCGGGCATGACGGGTTTCCGGATATGGGCGCGCCTAGTGCCCCGGCAGCTTCTCGAATGTCTTCATGCCCACCGGGATCGCGTGGAACTCCTGCATGTCGCAGGTGTAGATCGCCATCTGCGGATGGAACTGCTTTGGCTCGTCCAGGGTGCCGACCTTCAGGATCGCCGCGGGCAGTCCCGGAACCTTGGTCACCAGATGGGTGCCGCATTCGGCGCAGAATTCGCGCGTGACGGCGCGTTCGAGGTCCTTGCGCGTGAACTGCTTGGGCTGCCCGGTGATGTAGCTGAAGCCGGCCGCCGGCATCGCGATGAAGGTATTGGGCGCGCCGCCCGAGATGTACTGGCACTCGCGGCAATGACACTGGGCCTGCATCATCGGATCGCCTTCGGCCACGTAGCGCACTTCGCCGCAATAGCATCCGCCTTCCAAACGCATGACGACCTCCCGATTTGTTTTTCGTTGTGGTCGATATTTCTGCGCCGGCAATCTGAAATGGCAATCCTTTTCTTCGTCGCGCGGGACAAGGAAGGCAAAAAGAAAGGGGCTCCAGCTTGCGCTGGAGCCCCTCAACGGTCGGGACATTGCCGGGTATGTGCCCCAAACCGTAGTTGTGGGCACGGCCCCTGCGGAGGCCGCGCCCGGGAGGAGAGTTACATGTTGTAGGCGCGCTCGGTGTGCTCGGTGATGTCGAGGCCTTCACGCTCGGTCTCGACATTGGCGCGGAGGCCAACGATCACATCGACGACCTTGTAGAGGATCGCCGAACCGATGCCCGACCACACCAGCGTGGTGCAGACGCCCCAGAGCTGGGAGATCATCTGCGCCGCGAAGTCGTAATCGGCAACCTTCGGCGGGATCGCGGTGTAGTCGATGATGCCCGCACCACCCAGCGCCGGATTGACGAGGATGCCGGTGCCGAGGGCGCCGACGATGCCGCCGACGCAGTGCACGCCGAACACATCGAGGCTGTCATCGTAGCCGAGCGCGTTCTTCACGACGGTGCAGAAGAACAGGCAGACCACGCCGACCACGAGGCCGAGGACGATCGCACCCATCACGCCGGCGAAGCCGGCGGCAGGCGTGACGGCCACGAGGCCCGCGACAGCGCCGGAGATGACGCCGAGCACCGACGGGTGACCCTTCACGATCCACTCCGCGAACATCCACGACAGCGCGGCGGCTGCGGTGGCGACGAAGGAGTTGGTCATGGCGAGGGCAGCGCCGCCGTTGGCTTCGAGGTTGGAGCCGGCGTTGAAGCCGAACCAGCCGACCCAGAGCAGCGAGGCGCCGATCATCGACATGGTCAGCGAGTGCGGAGCCATCAGCTCCTTGCCGTAGCCGACGCGCTTGCCGATCAGCAGAGCGCCGACGAGACCTGCAATGCCGGCGTTGATGTGCACCACGGTGCCGCCAGCGAAGTCGATCGCGCCCTTCTTGAAGATCCAGCCGGCGTCGGCGTTGATCTCGTCGAGCTTGGCCTGCGCCGCGGTCTTCGCCGCCGCGTCAGTGGCAGCAGCCAGAGCCTTGGCTGCGTCCTGGATCATGTCCGGGCCGGGCCAGTACCAGACCATGTGCGCGATCGGGAAGTAGATCAGCGTGACCCAGAGCGGGATGAAGAGCGCGATGGCCGCGAACTTCATGCGCTCGGCGAAGGCGCCGACGATGAGAGCGGGCGTGATCGCCGCGAAGGTCATCTGGAAGCACATATAGATGAGCTCCGAGATGTTGGCGTCGACCGAGAAGGTCGCGGCCTTCGAGTCGGTGCTGACGCCCATCATGAAGGCCTTGGAGAAGCCGCCGATGAAGTCGGAGCCGCCGGTGAAGGCGAGGCTGTAGCCGTACACGGCCCAGATCACAGTGACGACGCAGACGGTGTAGAACACCTGCATCAGCACCGAGAGCATGTTCTTGGAACGGACGAGACCGCCGTAGAACAGCGCGAGGCCGGGGATCGTCATCAACAGCACGAGCACTGTCGATGTCAGCATCCAGGCGTTGTCTCCCTTGTTGACCGTTGGCTCGGCATAGGCCGCGGTCGCAGCGAACATGCCGACTGCGAGAGCCGCCAATCCCGCGCCATAGGGACGCTTAAACGTCATTTTATTCACTCCTGATTGGTAATGGTTGAGCGCGAAATCAAAGGGCCGCGGCATCGGCCTCGCCGGTGCGGATGCGAACCGCATGGTCGAGGTTGATGACGAAGATCTTGCCGTCGCCGATCTGCCCGGTTTTCGCGGCGGACGTGATGGCGTCGATGGTCTTGTCGACCTGGTCGGAGGCGACAGCGACCTCGATCTTGATCTTGGGCAGGAAGCTCACGGCGTATTCGGCACCGCGATAGATTTCCGTATGGCCTTTCTGGCGGCCATATCCCTTGACTTCCGTCACCGTGAGACCGTGAACGCCGATGGCGGTCAGGGCGTCACGGACTTCTTCCAGCTTGAATGGCTTGATAATCGCCATAACAATTTTCATGGGTCCTATCCCCGCTTGGCCCGGTCCGGACGTGGCCGGGCGTTTCTCGACTGGTTCGCCACGAGGGAGAAGTTCACTACGCGGGCACAGCCAGCACCCTTAGAATCAAATGCCGTGCCAGATCGGGCGCGTTGCCTAACGGACTATGAAAACGGGTGTTTTCGCGTTTGACGCGTGTTGCGCTGCAGTGCGCCATTACGTCGCGCTCAAAACGTGGTCACGCCTGATCAAAAAGCGGGCACGACAGGCTGTCGACACAATTGCTGCTCACGTGTCGGGCAGCAAGATGGTATTCTATTACAGAAGAGGCTCGCAAAGGGCCCCGTCGCCGTGCGAAATATCGAACCGACCCTCGGCGTGCTCACGGGATGCGCAACCGGCCTGAATCGTCAGGCGGCCTCGCGCTCCGCAAAGACCCGGTCGATCAATCCCCACTCGACCCCCTGCTGCGCGGTCATGAAGTGGTCGCGGTCCAGGGTCCGTTCCACCTCCGCCTCGGTGCGCCCGCAATGCTGCGCGTAGAGCCGGCTGATGCGCCGCTTGGTCTCCTGCATTTCGTTGGCATGGATCAGGATGTCGGACGCCTGGCCCTGGAAGCCGCCGAGCGGCTGATGCACGTGAAGGCTCGCATTGGGCAGCGCGGCGCGGTGACCCGGCTCGCCGGCCATTAGCAGGAACGAACCCATCGAGCGCGCGGTGCCCATGCACAGCGTATGAACCGGCGCCTTGATGAACTGCATGGTGTCGTACATGGCGAGACCAGAGGTGACCACGCCGCCGTAGGAGTTGATGTAGAGATTGATCGGCCTGTTCGGATTCTCCGCCTCCAGGAACAACAATTGCGCGCAGACCAGTCCGGACATCGCATCATTGACCTCGCCGTTGAGGAAGATGATGCGTTCGCGCAGGAGCCGCGAATAGATGTCGAAGGATCGCTCGCCGCGGGCGGATTGTTCGACGACCATAGGGACGAGCTGAAGCATGTCGCGCATTGGCGACCTCCATGTTTGCAGGTGATGAAGTCTTGTTGGTGTTTAAGCCGCCGCGCGCATCAGGCAGCAATTGCTGTTGGCCGGCTGCGGCAGCTTTGTTCGCTCTTCGCAGGCTTGCTGAATGATGCGGAAGCGCGTGCCGCCGTCCTCGTTCGGCTCGATCCGGAAGATGACGTGGCTCTCGCGAAACGGCGGCTCGGAATCGCGAAGTCGGTAGCGCACCTCTTCGCCTGCGATCGTTGATTCAGGCTCGGCGCCTGCAAGGTCGCAATCCGGCAACCAGCGCTCGCGCAAGGCCGGAATGGTCACGGCGCGCCAGACCTTTGCTGGCGGCGCATCGAAATCATATTCAAGTACCAGGGCTTCGTCGGGACGATCAGGCTTCGCGGCGTCGCTCATTGATCCCAGTCCTTATTGATCCATGTCCTTGAGGAGATCGGCGAGTGCTTCCATGCGCTTCGGCCAGTAGGCACGGTAGCGCGCAAGCCATGTGCCGATGGCCACGATTCCGTCCGGGTCGACTTCGTAGTTCACGAAGCGGCCCTGCCGCTGTTCGCGCACGAGGCCTGCCGCGCGCAGCACCGAAAGATGCTGCGACATCGCCGGCTGGCTGATCTCCAATCCGTCGCGCAAAGCGCTGGCATTCAGGCTTCCGCCAGCGAGCTTCTCAAAGACCTTGCGGCGCGTCGGGTCGGCCAGTGCCTTGAAGATGTCGGCTTCGATCATGCCAACACATAAGCATGTACTTATGTGTCGCGCAAGCCCCGATTACTGCAGCGCTTCTCCGTGCTGCGAAATATCCAGCCCCTCGAGCTCGTGCTCACGGGATACGCGCAGGGGCACGAACAGGGAGACCAGCTTGAGCAGGGCGAAACTCACGCCGGCCGCCCAGACGAAGGTGACGGCGACCCCGTAGAGCTGGATCAGCAATTGCTGCGGATGCCCCTCGATCAGGCCGGCAGTGCCGCCGATCGCGCTGGTCGCGAACACGCCGGCCAGTAGCGTGCCGGTCAGGCCGCCGATGCCGTGGACGCCGAACACGTCGAGGGAATCGTCATAGTTGAAGCGGTGCTTGAGCCAGGTGCAGGCCCAGTAGCAGACGGCGCCTGCGACGATGCCGATGACGATGCCATGCCAGGGCGCAACGAAGCCCGAAGCCGGCGTGATCGTGCCGAGCCCGGCGACCGCGCCGGAGATCATGCCGAGCACCGACGGCTTGCGCCGGGTCGACCATTCGATCGCGCCCCAGGTCAGCGCGCCGGAGCAGGCCGCAAGATGCGTCGCGATGATCGCCAGCACCGCGCGTGAATTGGCCGCGCCTGCCGAGCCGCCGTTGAAGCCGAACCAGCCGACCCACAACAGGCCGGTGCCCATCACCGCGAGCGACAGATCGAACGGCGACAGATTTTCCGTGCCGTAGCCGTGGCGGCGGCCCATCACCTTGGCGGCGACGAGGCCGGCGGTGCCGGCCGACAGATGCACGACGAGGCCGCCGGCGAAATCCAGCACGCCCATGCTGGCGAGGAAGCCGCCGCCCCACACCCAATGCGCCAGCGGAATGTAGACGAAGATGAACCAGGCGACCGAGAACACCAGATAGGCCGAGAATCGCATCCGGTCGGCGACCGAGCCCGCGACCAGCGCCACCGTGATGATGGCAAAGGTCATCTGGTACAGCATGAACAGCGCTTCCGGGATCGTCTTCGCCGCCGGGTTGACGCTGTCCATCGTCATGCCCGCGAGGAACCAGCGGTCGAGCGTGCCGATCCAAGGCCCGTCGCCGACGAAGCACAGCGAATAGCCGAACGCCACCCAGAGGATCGAGATCATCGTCACCGCGGCGAGGCTCTGCGCCATGGTGGCGAGCACGTTCTTCTTGCGCACCATGCCGGAATAGAACAGCGCCAAGCCGGGGATCGTCATCATCAGCACCAGCGCGGTGGCGACGATCATCCAGGCGGTGTCGGCGGTGTTGATCTCGGAGCCCGCGGCGTATGCGGGCGCCGCAACGAACGTCACAAATCCGAGCGGCGCAGCCATAGCAGCTGCGCGGCGCAACAATCCCGCCATGTCATTCCCCCCGGCATCAATTGGCGTCGCACGCTGTGGCGTCGTTGCCCGGTGCGATCGAAGAAGGATCAAAGCGTTTTCGAGCGAAGTGGATACCGGTTCGCGTGAAGAAAACGCGTCAAAACAAAAAGCCTTAGAGCGCGTCGCTGTCGGTTTCGCCGGTGCGGATGCGCAGCGCGTGGTCGATCGGCGTGACGAAGATCTTGCCGTCGCCGATCTGCCCGGTGCGCGCCGTCGCGGTGATCACGGCGACCGCCTTGTCGGCGACGTCGGAGGCGACCGCGATCTCGATCCGCAGCTTCGGCAGGAAGTTCACGACATATTCCGCGCCGCGATAGATCTCGGTATGACCCTTCTGGCGGCCGTAGCCTTTCACCTCGGTCACGGTCATGCCGTGGACGCCGATCGCGGTCAGCGCCTGGCGGACTTCATCGAGCTTGAAGGGTTTGATGATCGCGACGACGAGTTTCATGGTCAGGCCTATTCCCCGGGGATGCGCCACGCCGTATGTCCCCGGCGCAGCGTCAATCTGGCATCTTTCCGGGCAAATGGCATAAAAAACTTGCAGACTGAAGCGGAAAAACGTTTGGCCATGTGAACCGCCGCCTCTGTACAGGGCATCCGTTCATCCTTCACAATGCGTTTTTGGCATGGATGCGGTGAACCGAAGCGTCCCGGCCGGTACAAAAGTATGTTTGAGGGGGACGCTTCATGGCGAGTTGGTTCTACGCATCCGAGGGCAAGCAACAGGGACCCTATCCGGAAGGGCAATTCCGCGACCTGGTCGCGCAGGGAGTTGTGCGCCCGGATACGCTGGTGTGGTCCGAGGGTATGGCCGGCTGGCAGAAGGCCGCCGAAATCCCCGGCCTGATCGGCGGTGGCGGTGCGCCCCCGATGATGCCGGCCGGCGGTCCGCCGATGATGGGCTCCGGTGGTTACGCTGGCGCCGGCTACGCTGGTGGCGGCGGTGGCAGCGGAGGAGCGCTGGCGGTTGATTTCGGCATCCTCGAGTTCACTTGGCGCAGCATCGTGATGCTGATCGGCATGTGCCTCATCATTCCGGTGCCGTGGGTGTTCGTCTGGTACACGAAATGGATCGTGTCCTGCGTGAAGGTGCCCGGGCGGCCCAATCTCAGCTTCACCGGCAACGCGATGACGCTGGTGCCCTGGTTCTTCGGCTTCATCGTCCTGGCGATCGCGATCGGCGTCATCGGCAGTGCGCTGCTCAGCAATCTGCTGTTCATCGCGCAGATCGTGCTCTACTGGCTGCTGATCAAATGGATGGTCGCGAACCTCGCCTCCAACGGGCAGCCGCTCGGGCTCAGCTTCTCCGGCTCAGCTTGGGCCTATATCGGCTGGAATCTGTTGTTCGCGATCTCGATCATCACGATCATCGGCTGGGCCTGGGTCGCCGCGGCGCAGATGCGCTGGTTCTGCCGCAGCATCGAAGGCACGCGCCGTGAGATCGTCTTCAAGGGCAGCGGTCTCGGCATTCTCTGGCGCGGCATCGTCGCCGCGATCCTGTCCAGCCTCATCATCCCGATCCCGTGGGTGTATCGCTGGATCATGAACTGGTTCGCGTCACAGACCGAACTCGCTCCGCGCGGGTCGCTCGGAGCTTGATCGCAAATCCCAGGCGCGACGAACTCGCGCCTGGGCTCTAGGACTTGCGCTCGCGCACGGAGCCTTCCTGCGCGACGGAGGCGACCAGCGTGCCGTCGGGCTTGAAGATCGAGCCGCGGGTCAAGCCGCGGCCGCCCCGCGCGTTCGGCGAATCCTGCGCGTAGAGCAGCCATTCGTCGGCGCGGAACGGGCGGTGAAACCACATCGCGTGGTCGAGGCTCGCGGGCATCATGCGCTTGTCGAACAGCGTGCGGCCGTAGCGCGCCATGATCGCGTCGAGCAGCGAAAAGTCCGAGGCATAGGCCAGCGCGCACATGTGCAGCGCCGGATCGTCGGGCAACTTCGCCGCGGTCCTGATCCAGACGTGAATGCGGCCATCCTCGATCTTCTGGCCGAAATAACGGCTGAGCTCGACCGGGCGCAGCTCGATCGGACGATCGGACTCGTAGTAGCGGCGGATGAACTCCGGCATCTCCTTGAACATCGGCTGCTTCGCCACCTCCTCCGCCGTGAGCTTTTCCGGCGGCGGCACGTCGGGCATCTTGTCCTGATGATCGAACGCGCTCTCCTCGTCGATGTGGAACGACACCATGATCGAGAAGATCGCGTTGCCGTGCTGGATCGCAGTGACGCGGCGGGTCGAATAGCTCTTGCCGTCGCGCAGGCGCTCGACCTGGTAGATGATCGGGATCTGCGGATCGCCCGGCAGGATGAAATAGCAATGCAGCGAATGCGGCAGCCGGCCCTCGACCGTGCGGCAGGCCGCAACCATCGCCTGCCCGATCACTTGACCGCCGAACACCCGCTGCCAGCTCGTCTTCGGGCTGTTGCCGCGGAACAGATTCACCTCGAGCTGTTCGAGGTCGAGGATCGAGATCAGGTCGATCAGGCTTTTGGACATGGTGGTGCTTTCGAAGCATCTCGTCATTCCCGGGCATCGTGACAGCGATGACCCCGGAATGACGAGCCGATAACCTCTGGATTCCGGTTTCGCGCCTGTGCGCGTTCCGGAATGACGGAATGAGGCAGTTCCGCCCTTGCTTCACCGCACTGTTTCGCCCACCTCAAGTCTGCTAGCAAGGCCTGGAAAAGCCGAAGTGTGAGCCAGGAATTTGGTATGCCGGTACAGAGTAGCATTGTCATTGGTGGTGGCGCGTTTGCCGGCCTCGCGCTGGCCCTGGCGTTGCGCCAGGGGCTCGGGCCCGAGATTCCCGTCATCGTCGCCGACCCCGCGCTCGCGACCCGTCCGAGCCGCGACCCGCGCGCGACCGCGATCGTGGCCGCCTGCCGCCGCCTGTTCGAGGCCATCGGTGCCTGGGACGCGGTCAGGGGCGAGGCGCAGCCGATCCTCGACATGGTCGTCACCGATTCAAAGCTGGAAGACGCCACCCGTCCGGTTTTTCTGAACTTTGCCGGCGATGTCGCACCGGGCGAGCCCTTTGCGCATATGGTCGAGAACCGCCGTTTGATCGACGCGCTGGTGGTGCGGGCCGAGGCCGAGGGCATCGATCTCCGCGCCACGACGGTCGCGTCTTACGACGCGCGCCCGGAAGGCGTCGACGTGACGCTTGGCGACGGCAGCGTGATTGCGGCAAGCCTGCTGGTCGCCGCCGATGGCGCGCGGTCGAAACTGCGCGAGCGCGCCGGCATCGTCACCCACGGCTGGGAGTACGATCAATCCGGCATCGTCGTCACCGTCGGCCATGAGCGCGATCACGACGGCCGCGCCGAGGAGCACTTCCTGCCCGCCGGTCCCTTCGCGATTCTGCCGCTCTCCGGAAAACGATCCTCGCTGGTGTGGACCGAGCGCCGCAGCGAGGCCGCGCGCATCATCGCGTTGAGCGACGAGGAGTTCCATGGCGAGCTCGAGCGCCGGTTCGGCCTGCATCTCGGCGAGGTCAAGGCGCTCGACAAGCCGCGCGCGTTCCCGCTGTCCTATTTCGTGGCGCGCTCCTTCATCGCCGAGCGTCTCGCGCTGGTCGGCGATTCCGCGCATGTCATCCACCCGATCGCGGGCCAGGGCCTCAACATGGGGCTGAAGGACGTCGCAGCACTTGCCGAAGTCGTGGTCGATGCCGCGCGGCTCGGCATGGATCTCGGCGGCGCCGACGTGCTCGAACGCTACCAGCGCTGGCGCCGCTTCGACACCATGGCGATGGGCGTTGCCACCAACTCGCTGAACTTCCTGTTCTCCAACCAGTCGACGCTGCTGCGCACGGTGCGCGACATCGGCCTCGGCCTCGTCGACCGCGCCCCGCCGCTGAAGAACCTCTTCATCCGCCAGGCCGCCGGTTTGACCGGTGAGATCCCGCGGTTGCTGAAGGGCGAGGCGTTGTAGTCGCAATCACCCCTGTCGTCCCGGGGCGCGCGTAGCGCGAGCCCGGGACCCATAACCACAGGGAGATGTTTGGCGAAGACTCGGAGTTTCCAGCTCGTTCCACAACCACTCCCTGTGGTTATGGGTCCCCGCTTTCGCGGGGACGACACTCAGCGCGTGGCGCGGTCATCGCGCCACGAAGGCTAGAACCTCAATCGATCTTGCGCGCCTCTTCCGGCAGCATGATCGGGATGCCGTCGCGGATCGGGTAGGCGAGCTTGGCGCTGCGCGAGATCAGCTCCTGCTTCGCGGAATCGAACTCCAGCGGACCCTTGGTCAGCGGGCAGACCAGGATCTCCAGCAATTTGGGATCGACGCTGGTTTCGGGGCGTTCGGTGGGCGCGTTCATTGGGGTCTCCGAAGATCGCTTGCCTCTAGCACAGAAAATCGCGGCCGCCCATCGTATCGCCTCACGCGGAAACCATCCGCAGGATCTCATCGAGCAGGCCCTGAAGCCGCGCCGCCGGCACCGGCGTGCCGGACAGGGCAAAGCCGAGAAAGGTCCAGTACAGGACCTGCGCGCGGGCCTGCGCCGCTGCCGGCGTGAGCCCGCGCTTCTCCAGCAGCGTCTCGATATAGTCGATCCTGCGGCGGTCGATCGCGCGCACTGCGTCTTGCGCGGCTGCATCGAACGCGGCCCAATTGCGCACCGCGCGCTCGAGATCGAGCCGCGCGCCAAAAGTCCTGCGCAGCAGTGCCTTCAGCGGTTCGTCATCGGCGGCTTCCACGTCGGCGATGATCTGCTCCGCCGCGATCTCGCGCCAGCGCTTCAGAATGGCCGCATGGAACGCGCCGAGGTCGGCGAAATGCCAATAGAAGCTGCCGCGCGAGACACCCATGGCCTTTGCAAGCGGATCGGCCTTCAGCGCCGTAAAGCCACTCTTGGCGAGAGCCTTCAGGCCTTCCCTGATCCAGTCGTCGGCGGAGAGCTGCTCGGTCATGTCGGGTTCTCAAAGTCGGGCCATACACTAGTGTATTGACAGGCGGTGGACTACCCCCTATCTCACCATACACACATGTATGGAGGCCTCGATGCGTGATCTCTTGCTGCAGTGCTCCGGCGTCCTGACCATTGTCGTGGCCCTCATTCACGGCCTCCTCGGCGAGACCAAGGTCTTTCCGCGCGCGACCATCGAGCCGGAACGGCTGCGCACCCTGATCCGCCTGGTCTGGCAGGCCTCGACAGTCGCCTGGATCGGCGGCGGCGTGCCTCTGATCGCGGCGCCGTGGATGGGCTCGGAGACGGCGCGTCACTGGATCGTCGCGACCCTGGCCTGTGTGTTCGGCCTCTCCGCTTGCACCAACGCCTGGGCCACGCGCGGACGCCATTTCGGCTGGATGATGCTGAGCGCGGTCGTCGTGCTGGCGGTCGCCGGCTATTAGAG
This sequence comes from Bradyrhizobium sp. Mp27, assembly GCF_029953005.1. NCBI lineage: Bacteria > Pseudomonadati > Pseudomonadota > Alphaproteobacteria > Hyphomicrobiales > Nitrobacteraceae > Bradyrhizobium > Bradyrhizobium sp. Mp27. The sequence continues at coordinate 95,230 of NZ_JASAUS010000014.1, forward strand.
CGTTTTCGAGCGAAGTGGATACCGATACGCATCAAGAAAACGCGTCAAAACGAAAACCTAGAGCCTCGTTCCGATTTCATCGGAACGGGAACGGCTCCAGGTGCGGCGCATCGGAATTGCTCGCCATCGAACCTGTGAGGCGTAAGGCCGCAGCGACCGTCCAAATGCACGCTGCACGCGGAGAGCACTGATGTTTTTCGGACGGTTAGAATAACTCTAAAGCTGCCAGGCCCCGAACCGGATTGACTTCATCATCGCCTTTGCCCCCGCGGGTCACTTCAAATTCCTCCGGGTGTGGTCAGTCAAATTCCTCCACCCGCGAGGCAGGACAAGGGACTGTTAGTTTGAGTTTGTTTCCCGGGCAAGAGCTTCAGCGGCTTCTTTGAGCCGATAGCTG
>NZ_JASAUS010000015.1:0-94935 GCF_029953005.1 Bradyrhizobium sp. Mp27
CATAAACGTCCTGCCTGACCGGCTACTGCTGTTCAGCGGCGCTGACGGCGATCATCAGGTGGGGGAGTTTCAAGTGACCATACCCGGGGGATTTTGACCGACCCACGGGGCAGATAGTTGCGGATGCGCTCGTTGATGAAGGGCACGCTATCGACGGCAAGCTTGCCTGACAGCGGCGCGGCGGATGGCGAGGGCATCGGTGCCATCGCAGCGCCGGCTGGGCCCATCGGAGCCATCGGCGCCTTTGCCATCTGAGTCGGCATCGGGCTCGGCGCCGTTGGCGCAGCACTTGGCATTGCAGCACTTGGCGTCGCGGCCGGCGCGACTGCGGCGGTGACCGTCTGCTTGAGCTAGGTGTTGTAGAGGAAGCCGGTGACAAGGATGGCGACGACCGAGACGACGGCGACCACCAGCGGCCACATCCAGACGGGTGCCGCGGCCAGCTTGGAGGCGGGCTTCTTCACCTTCGGCGTGGCGTAGGTGCCGTCCTCGCGCCGCATCGCCACCATGTAGGCGTTCACCGGCGTCGGGATGTTCTTGACCTCCTGCGCGCCGATGTCGGCGAACTGCACCGACAGCTTGTTGGCGACCTGCTCGTGCACGGCACGGGAGACGCAGATGCCGCCGACCTCGGCGAGGCCTTCGAGCCGGGCGGCGATATTGACGCCGTCACCGAGCAGATCGCCGTCGCGCTCGACCACGTCGCCGATGGTGATGCCGATGCGGAACGACATCTGCCGGCTCGGCGGATAGGCCATGTTGCGGGTTCGCAGGGATTCCTGGATGTCGATCGCGCAACGCACCGCATCGACCGCGCTCGGAAACTCCGCGAGCACGGCGTCGCCCGCCGTGTTGAAGATCCGTCCGTTGGCCTTCGCGATGAAGTCGTCGACGACCTCGCGATAGGAGGCGAGACGCCGCAGCGTCTCCTCTTCGTCTTCCGCGACCAGTCTTGAGTAACCGGCAATATCGGCTGCGAAAATCGCTGCGATCTTGCGTTTCATCTGCTGCCAGCCCCGAAACAAATTCGCGGGCGCAGAATGCCGCTATCGGCGGCGCGGTGCAACAAAGTTTCAGCGCTCGCCACTTCCGTGACGAGCGCTGAACCTGTTCAGGAATTTGTAGCTTGAGCCCCGGAGCAGTGCACCGGGGCTTAGTGCATAGCCGTGCTGTTGAGCTGCTGCTGGATGCTCTTGAAGTGATCGAGCCGCTCGATGGCCTGATCGAGTTCGTCGCCTTCATGCTCCTTCAGGCCGTCTTCCATCTCGGAGATGGTCGCGGCGAACTGGGCACGGTCGAGTTCGTCGAGCGACGTCGCGACGTCGGCGAGCACGGTGAGGCCCTTTTCGGAGACTTCGGCGATACCGCCGAGCACGATGATCTTCACGTGCCTGCCGCCCGCGGTCATGGCGAGGATGCCGGGCCGGATCGCAGCCACGACCGGCGCATGTCCCGCCAGCACGCCGAAGTCACCCTCGACGCCGGGGATATCGACCTGATCGACCTCGCCCGAGAATGCGAGCTTTTCCGGCGAGACGAGATCGAAGTGGATGGTGGCCATTGGAAACCTGCGAATGGTGAGTAGCGAACGCGCGAGGGGCGAGCAGCGAATGGCGAATAGTTTCTACTCGCCACTCCCTGTTCGCTATTCGCCAGCTTAGGCGGCTTCCGCCGCCAGCTTCTTGCCCTTCTCGACTGCCTCTTCGATGGTGCCGACCATGTAGAAGGCGGCTTCCGGCAGGTGGTCATACTTGCCTTCGCAGAGGCCGCGGAAGCCCTTGATGGTGTCCGCGAGGTCGACGAACTTGCCGGGCGAGCCGGTGAAGATTTCGGCGACGTGGAACGGCTGCGACAGGAAGCGCTCGATCTTGCGGGCGCGGGCCACCGTCAGCTTGTCCTCTTCCGAAAGCTCGTCCATGCCGAGAATGGCGATGATGTCCTGGAGCGACTTGTAGCGTTGCAGCACCTGCTGGACCTGACGCGCGGTGTCGTAGTGCTCCTGGCCGACGACGAGCGGCGAGAGCATGCGCGAGGTCGAGTCGAGCGGGTCCACCGCGGGATAGATGCCCTTTTCCGAGATCGCGCGCGACAGCACGGTGGTGGCGTCCAAATGCGCGAACGAGGTCGCGGGCGCCGGATCGGTCAAGTCGTCGGCCGGAACGTAGATGGCCTGCACCGAGGTGATCGAGCCCTTCTGCGTGGTGGTGATGCGCTCCTGGAGCGCGCCCATGTCGGTGGCGAGCGTCGGCTGATAACCCACCGCCGACGGGATGCGGCCGAGCAGCGCCGACACTTCCGAGCCGGCCTGGGTGAAGCGGAAGATGTTGTCGACGAAGAACAGCACGTCCTGGCCCTGGTCGCGGAAGTGCTCGGCGACGGTCAGACCCGTGAGGCCGACGCGGGCGCGGGCGCCCGGCGGCTCGTTCATCTGGCCGAACACCAGCGCGCACTTGGACTTCACGCTCGGATCCGGATTGTGCGGATCGGCGTTGACCTTGGACTCGATGAACTCGTGATAGAGGTCGTTGCCTTCGCGGGTGCGCTCGCCGACGCCGGCGAACACGGAGTAACCGCCGTGCGCCTTCGCGACGTTGTTGATCAGCTCCTGAATCAGCACGGTCTTGCCGACGCCGGCGCCGCCGAACAGGCCGATCTTGCCGCCCTTCGCATAGGGAGCAAGGAGATCGACGACCTTGATGCCGGTGACGAGAATTTCAGCTTCGGTCGACTGGTCGGTGTAGGTCGGCGCTTCCTGGTGGATGGCGCGCACGCCTTCGGACTTGATCGGGCCGGCTTCGTCGATCGGCTCGCCGATCACGTTCATGATGCGGCCGAGCGTGCCGTCGCCCACCGGAACCGCGATCGGCTGGCCGGTGTCGGTCACCTCCTGGCCGCGCACCAGACCCTCGGTCACGTCCATCGCGATCGTGCGCACGGTGGACTCGCCGAGATGCTGCGCAACTTCCAGCACGAGGCGGATGTTGCCGTTCCGGGTTTCCAGCGAATTGAGAATGGCGGGCAGGTGGCCCTCGAACTGCACGTCGACGACGGCGCCCATGACCTGGGTGACGCGACCGACCTGGTTAGCTGCTGTAGCCATGAATAGCTCTCCTTCGAAATTCTGGACTTGAACGACCGTCGTTTGGTTCGTGCGTCAGACCGCCTCGGCGCCGGAGATGATCTCGATCAGCTCCTTGGTGATCTGGGCTTGACGGGTTCGGTTGTAGATCTGGGTTTGCTTGCGGATCATTTCGCCGGCATTGCGGGTGGCGTTGTCCATCGAGCTCATCTGCGCGCCGTAGAACGAAGCGTTGTTTTCCAGCAGCGCGCGGAAGATCTGCACCGCGATATTGCGCGGCAGCAGGCCGGACAGCAGCTCATCCTCCTCCGGCTCGTATTCGTAGGACGTGGTCGGCGCGTTCGCCGCCTTTTCCTCGACGACCAGCGGGATGATCTGCTGCGCGGTCGGGATCTGGGCGATCACCGACTTGAACTGCGCGTAGAACAGCGTGCAGACGTCGAACTCACCGTTGTCGAAACGGGCCAGCACCTTCTTGGCGATGTCCTCGGCGTTGACGAAGCCGAGCTGGCGAACGCTGCGCAGGTCGAGATGCTCGACGATCTGCTTGTCGAACAGGCGGCGGAGCTGCTCGTAGCCCTTGCGGCCGACGCAGAAGAATTTGACTTCCTTGCCCTGCGCGATCAGCGCCTGGGCGCGCTCGCGGGCGAGGCGCACGATCGAGGAGTTGAAGGCGCCGGACAGACCGCGCTCGCCGGTGCAGACCAGCAGCAGGTGGACCTGGTCCCTGCCGGTGCCGGCCAGCAGCGCCGGCGCGCCGGGCGAACCCGCGGCGGCGCTGGCGATGTTGGAGATCACCGCGCTCATCTTGTCGGCATAGGGCCGGGCCGCCTCGGCCGCCTGCTGGGCACGGCGCAATCTGGACGCCGCGACCATCTGCATCGCCTTGGTGATCTTCTGCGTCGCCTTGGTGGAGGCGATGCGGACGCGCATGTCTTTAAGTGACGCCATTCTTCGTCCCCGACGATCCGACCCTTTGGCCTGATCGCAAACCTATCCAGTCGTCATGCCCGGGCTCGTCCCGGGCATCCACGTGGTGCCTCACACGCCGATAGACGTGGATGGCCGGGACAAGCCCGGCCATGACGGCACTTACGCGAAGCTCTTCGCGTAGCCTTCGACCACCGACTTCAGCTTGGCGGCGGTGTCGTCGGAGAGATCGCGGCTGTCGCGGATCGCATTGAGGATCTCGGTGTTCTTGCCGCGCAGCAGCGACAGCAGACCGTCCTCGAACGCGCGCACCTTGTTGAGCGGGAGCGGATCGAGATAGCCGTTGGTGCCGGCCCAGATCACGCAGACCTGCTCTTCCATCTTCAGCGGCGCGAACTGCGGCTGCTTCAGCAGCTCGGTCAGGCGCGATCCGCGATTGAGCAGGCGCTGGGTCGAGGCGTCGAGATCGGAGCCGAACTGCGCGAACGCCGCCATTTCGCGGTACTGCGCGAGCTCGCCCTTGATCTTGCCGGCGACCTTCTTGGTGGCCTTGGTCTGCGCGGACGAACCGACGCGCGACACCGACAGACCGACGTTCACCGCGGGACGGATGCCCTGGAAGAACAGGTCGGTTTCCAGGAAGATCTGGCCGTCGGTGATCGAGATGACGTTGGTCGGAATGTAGGCCGACACGTCGTTGGCCTGGGTTTCGATCACCGGCAGCGCCGTCAGCGAGCCCGAGCCCTGGTCCTTGTTCAGCTTCGCCGCACGCTCGAGCAGGCGGGAGTGCAGATAGAACACGTCGCCCGGATAGGCTTCGCGGCCCGGCGGGCGGCGCAGCAGCAGCGACATCTGGCGGTAGGCGACGGCCTGCTTGGACAGATCGTCATAGATGATGACGGCGTGCATGCCGTTGTCGCGGAAGTACTCGCCCATGGTGCAGCCGGTGAACGGCGCGATGTACTGCATCGGAGCAGGATCCGAGGCGGTGGCGGCGACGATGATCGAGTATTCGAGCGCACCCTGCTCTTCCAGCACCTTCACGAACTGGGCGACGGTCGAACGCTTCTGGCCGATCGCGACGTAGACGCAATACAGCTTGATGTTCTCGTCCGGCTGCGCGTTGAGCGGCTTCTGGTTCAGGATGGTGTCGAGCGCGATCGCGGTCTTGCCGGTCTGACGGTCGCCGATGATCAGTTCGCGCTGGCCACGGCCGATCGGGATCAGGGCGTCGATCGCCTTGAGGCCGGTCGCCATCGGCTCGCTCACCGACTTGCGCGGAATGATGCCGGGCGCCTTGACGTCGACGCGCATGCGCTTGTCGGCCTGGATCGGGCCCTTGCCGTCGATCGGGTTGCCGAGCGCGTCGACGACGCGGCCGAGCAGGCCCTTGCCGACCGGCGCGTCCACGATGGCGCGGGTGCGCTTGACGGTCTGACCTTCCTTGATCTCGCGGTCGGCGCCGAAAATAACGATACCGACGTTGTCGGTTTCGAGGTTCAGCGCCATGCCGCGGGTGCCGTTCTCGAACTCGACCATTTCACCGGCCTGGACGTTGTCCAGACCGTAGACGCGGGCAATACCGTCGCCGACGGACAGCACCTGTCCGACTTCGGAGACTTCAGCTTCCTGGCCGAAATTCTTGATCTGGTCCTTGAGGATCGCGGAAATTTCCGCGGCGCGGATGTCCATCAGCCTGCCTCTTTCATCGCGTGCTTGATCGAATTGAGTTTGGTGCGAAGCGAACTATCGATCATGCGGCTGCCAAGCTTGACCACGAGGCCACCGATGATCGAGGGATCGACCTTCACGTTGAGCGCGACGTCCTTGCCGGTCACCGACTTCAGGGCAACCTTGAGGGCGTCGAGATTCTTGTCCGAAAGCGCTTCCGCCACGGTGACGTCGGCCGTCACCTCGCCCTTGAACCTGGCGACGAGGGCGCGATAGGCGCGAATGACGTCAACCACCGCGAACAGGCGGCGGTTGGCGGTCAGGACCTTCAGGAAATTGGCGGAGATGCCGGAGATGCCCGCCTTGTCCAGCACGGCCGCGAGGGCCCTGGACTGGGTATCGGCCGCGAACACCGGGCTGCGGACGAGGCGCTTCAGATCGGCGCTTTCGTTCAGCAAACCCTCGAATTTGTCGAGATCGGCTTTGACCGCGTCGACCACATTCTGGTCGCGGGCCAGTTCAAACAAGGCCGTTGCATAACGGCCGGACACACCGGAAACGGACGTATCTTCTGCAGCCACAGACGCGCTCTTTTTGCTGTCAAACTCGCAAGGGAAAAACCGTCGCCACGAAGCGGCGCCAAGCGATCCAAGCCCTTGGAATTCAAGCGGGACTTCGATTTTCGGCCGACACGGGAGGTGCCGGATCCGTTAAAATCGCGGCTTTGCTAACATAGCAGGCGCGCACGTGCAACATGACGCCAAATTAAAGGCACGACCTTCTGTCGCCAGTTCGTCGCAGCCGACGGCGCCGCGATAGCACCTGCCACGCCGCGGAATGACGCGCCCCCTCGGCGGCATCGCGCCATTCGTTCCTGCCCTCAGCGCATAGCGGCCATGAACACGGATCGCTGAGGCGTGAGTCCGGCGTGACGAGCCGCCTCCCCTGAATACTTTCCTAATTCTAAACATGAAGTATAATGAACCTCGTTTTACAGTATTAATGAGTAATAAAATAGTTAAAGAATTGTTAAAGCGATAGATTCCAGAACACTGGCTGCAACATTGATGCCAATCACAGAATATTTCATGACGACACAGAACGGATTTACTGCCCAATTCACGCCTCATTAGGAATCGAAACGCGATCCCGCTCACAGACTTACGGGGGCTCCACTTGCCACATATGTGGCAATACTAGATTAGGGACCACTAAATGCTGTCTTTGAAGACGCTGGGCTCCGTGCCCCGGCCGCGCACGGCGATCGCTTTCGTTGCCGCCACTCTCCTCGTCGGTGGAACCGCCACCGAAGCTTCTGCCAAATCCCGGCATCACCACCGGTACTCTCACCATCATCACCGCCACCACGCCCAGAGCGATGCCAACACGACCTCCGATTGGCGCAACGCCAACGCGTCGATGACGCCGTCGTCGGGCACGGGCCGCAGCTTCTCCGGCATGGCCTCCTATTATGGCAACGAATCCGGCAGCCGGACTGCGTCAGGGCAGCGCTTCAACCAGAATGCCATGACCGCGGCGCACCGTTCGCTGCCGTTCGGCACCAAGCTGCGCGTCACCCATGGCGGCTCGAGCGTCATCGTCACCATCAATGACCGTGGCCCGTTCATTCGCGGCCGTGTCCTCGACCTCTCCACCGGCGCTGCCCGCGCCATCGGCCTCACCGGTGCCGGCGTCGGCCGCGTCACCGCGGAAGTCGTCTCCTAAGGCGCCACCAGCGCCTCACCGACAAAGCGCAAATCTCGCCATCGTCCGCGGACGTGTGAGCGGCGAGACCAGTTCGGGTGAAACAAGCCCGCCGTCTTGGGGGACGGCGGGCTTTTTGTTGGCGTCGTCATTGCGAGGCATGATCCGTAGCCCGGATGGAGCGTAGCGAAATCCGGGGTCTTTGCAGGCGGATCGACTTGTCCCGGGTTGCGCTGCGCTCCATCCGGGCTACAGGCGCTTGTCATTTACTCCGTCATTGCGAGGAGCCACCCGGTCCCGCCTTCGGCGGGCCGGATGACAGGCTCCACGACGAAGCAATCCAGACTGCCTCCGCGGAGGGATTCTGGATTGCTTCGCTGCGCTCGCAATGACGGGGATGGATCTCAGCCTTACAAAAAGCTCTGCGGGTCGACGTCCACTTCGAGCTTTTGGTTGCCCTTCGGCTTCGGACACACCGCCAGCCAGTTGCGCAGATAGTCCGACAGATCGAAACCGCGCGCCGATTTCACCAGGATGCGGAAACGGTAGCGGCCCTTGATCACGGCGAGCGGGGCCTCCGCCGGTCCCAGCACCACGACGCGCTCGTCGCGCGGTGCGAGCGCAACGAGGCGGCGTCCCAAACCTTCGGCGCTCGGACGGTCGCCTGCCGAAATGATCAGGCTCGCGAGCCGTCCGAACGGCGGATAGAGCGTGCGCTCGCGCAGATCGATCTCGCTGTCGTAGAAGGCCTCGCGGTCGCAGGCGATCAGCGCCTTCATCACGGGATGATCGGGCTGGTGGGTCTGGAGATAGCCGACGCCGCGGCCCTGCTCGCGCCCGGCGCGGCCGATCACCTGGTTGAGCAGCTGCCAGGTGCGTTCCGAGGCGCGCGGATCGCCGTTGGACAGGCCCAGATCCGCATCGACCACGCCGACGAGATTGAGCCGCGGAAAGTTGTGGCCCTTGGCGACGAGCTGCGTGCCGATGATGATGTCGACGCGGCCCTCCGCGATCTCGGTAAGTTCGGAGCGCATCGTCTCGATCGAGCTGATGAGATCGCTCGACAGCACCATGGTGCGCGCGTCCGGGAACAGCGCGGCCGCCTCCTCCTGCAGGCGCTCGACGCCCGGCCCGACCGCGACCAGCGATTCCTCCGCCGCGCAATGCGGGCAGGTCTGCGGGCGCGGCATCGAGAAGCCGCAATGGTGGCAGACCAGCCGCTGGCGGAAGCGGTGATCGACCAGCCAGGCATCGCAGATGGTGCAGGCGAAGCGATGGCCGCAGGCACGACACAGCGTCAGCGGCGCATAGCCGCGGCGATTGAGGAACAGCAGCGCCTGCTCGCGCTTTTCAATCGCTTTTCTGATCTCGGAGGCCAAGCGCGGCGAGATGAAGCGGCCGCGCGCCGGCGGCTCGCGGCGCATGTCGATGGCCTCGATATGCGGCATGTGCTGGCCGCCGAAGCGCGAGGGCAGCGCGATGCGCTGATAGCGGTTCTTGCGCGCATTGACCTCGGATTCGACCGACGGCGTGGCGGAGGCCAGCACGATCGGGATCTTGGCGATATGCGCGCGGACCACCGCCATGTCGCGGGCGTGATAATGCACGCCCTCGTCCTGCTTGTAGGCCTGGTCGTGCTCTTCATCGACCACGATGAGGCCGAGATTGGCGTAAGGCAAAAACAGCGCCGAGCGCGCGCCGACCACGACCGGCGCACTGCCGTCGGAGATCGCCGCCCAGTTGCGCGCGCGGGTGCGCGGCGTCAGCTCCGAATGCCATTCGATCGGCCGCACGCCAAAGCGCTGCGCGAAGCGGTCGAGGAACTGGCCGGTCAGCGCGATCTCCGGCATCAGGATCAGAGTCTGCTTGCCGCGGCGGATGGTCTCTGCAATCGCCTCGAAATAGACCTCGGTTTTGCCCGAGCCGGTGACGCCGTCGAGCAGCGCAACGTGAAAGGTGCCGTTGGCGGCGAGCGCGCGCATTGCATCCACCCCGGCGCGCTGGAGCGGTGAAAAATCCGGCTGGCCGAAATCCGGATCGGGTGCCGGCGGCGGCGGAGGCGGCGGCATCGGTTCGACCGTGAGCGTGCCTTCGTCGACGAGGCCGTCGATCACGCCGGCCGAGACGCCGGCTTCCTTCGCCGCCTCGGACTTGCCGTGCAGCAGCCGGTCCGACAGCACCTCCATCACGCGCTGCCGCGCCGGCGTCAGCCGCCGCGGCGGATCGCCGACCAGGCGCACGCCGGCGCGCACCCGCTCCGGGCCGAGATTCTCGCCCATGCGCAGGCACATCCGCAGCACCATGCCGCGCGGGCTCAGCGTGTAATTGGCGACCCAGTCCACGACCGAGCGCAGCTCAGGCTTCAGCGGAGGAAGATCGAGCTTTTCGCTGACCTCCTTGAGGCGGTTGTGCAGGCGCGGATCGGGATTGGCGTTCTCCGCCCAGACCACGGCTAGCACCTCGCGCGGGCCGAGCGGCACGCCGACGAGATCGCCCGCCTTCAGCTCCATCCCGCGCGGCACCTTGTAGGAATAGGTCTGGTCGAGCGCGACCGGCACCAGCACGTCGACCATGCGGGTCGCGTTGGCGGGGGTGGTCGTGCTGCGCGACGAATGATCCATCAAAGGTCTTTGGAGGGAGAACCGGAACCTTGGGGCCTTGAAGCTAACGCCCCCGGGCGGCCTTAGCGATCAGTAAACGGGTGTGATGCGATATACTGAGTGGAATCATTACGTCCAGAGCGTATGAGCAAAGCCGCGGCCCCATTAATCGAGCTGGCCAGCGCCGATCCCTCGATCGCGCAGGAGATGACGCGCTGGCTGTCGCATCTCGGCGCCGAGCGGCGGCTGTCGCCGAAGACGCTGGAGGCCTATGGCCGCGACCTGCGGCAATGCCTGGATTTCCTCTGTGCCCATTGGGGCAAGCGCGTGACGCTGGCGCGCTTTGCCGCGCTGGAAGCCACCGACATCCGCGCCTTCATGGCGATGCGCCGCGCCGACGATATTGCCGGCCGCTCGCTGATGCGCGCGCTGGCGGGCCTGCGCTCGTTCGGACGTTTTCTGGAGCGCGAGGGCAAGGGCAAGGTCGGCGCGCTCTCGGCGATCCGTGCGCCGAAGGTGGCCAAGACCTTACCAAAACCGCTGCCGATGGCATCGGCAAAACGTCTCGCCGATGCCGACGAGCGCGCCGGCGAGGATCGCGAGACGTGGGTTCTGGCCCGCGACGCCGCGGTGATGGCGCTGCTGTATGGCTCGGGCCTGCGCATCTCCGAAGCGTTGGGGTTGAAGCGCCGCGAGGTGCCACGGCCCGGCGAAGGCGACGTGCTGATCGTGACAGGCAAAGGCAACAAGACCCGCATGGTGCCGGTGCTGCAGAACGTGCTCGCGCTCGTGCAGGAATACGTTGCGATGTGCCCCTATCCGCTGCCGGCGGAAGGCCCGATCTTCCTCGGCGCGCGCGGCGGTCCCTTGAGCCCGCGCATCATCCAGCTCGCGATGGAGCGGCTGCGCGGCGCGCTTGGGCTACCCGACAGCGCCACGCCGCACGCGCTGCGACACTCCTTCGCCACGCATCTGCTCTCGCGCGGCGGCGATCTGCGCGCGATCCAGGAATTGCTCGGCCATTCCTCGCTCTCGACCACGCAGATCTATACCGGCATCGATTCCGAGCGCCTGCTCGAAGTCTATGCCAGCGCGCACCCGCGGCGCTGAAGCTGCGGTTCAGTTCGAGAGATATTCGATCTCATAGACGTAGTTCGATCCGCGTCCAACCTCGACGCGGACCGCCGGCCTGAATTTCTGCAATCGCTCGTAGATCGGCGTCGTCACCTTCACCGTCCGGCCCGCGACGGTGACGAGATAGTCCGCCCTGCGGCCACTTGACCTCTCCACACGCTGGACCCGGCCTTCGATCACAAGCCGGGACGTCATGAAATCGAGGACGAGCATCCGTCCGAAGAACCATGCAATGAGGCTCCCGAACAGCACGATCGCGATCATCGCACCGAACCCCTTCGCCTTGTCGCGCCATGAGCCCCGAGGCGCAGGGACTCGCAACTGAGAGCCGACGACCGCCAGGCCGAAGAGAACGAGAATGGCATGCATGTCGTTGACGGCGATGACCGAACTCTTGTCGAAAAACAGCACCAGCACGAAGTAGGCCGGGCCGAACGCGGTCACGATCTTGAGGACGAACGGAAAGGCCGCGGTCTTGCGGGCCTTCAGCAACGCCAACGTCGCGAGGACGACGAACGGCCAGAAGCAGGCTGCGATGAAATCCGCTGCGGTCATGAGGCATGACTAGAACAGCTCGCACGCGAAACCATTAATGGCAGCGGCTATGACGCTTGCCTCCGTCGCCGATTGCGGCCTTCGGTCAATCATCGGTAAACCGGCAACATAAAATTCGTGAGCGCGCGCACGTCGCCGAAAAATTGTTTCCCGGCATGTCCCGCTTGCCTTATTCGCGGAATCCGGCTGTGCAGCGGTGGCGAAATTTGGGCCACCGCCGCCTTGATGGACAAGATTTAAGGTTACGCGTGCAGGTGGAATGCTACGCTCTGTCACAGACAGCGTGTCCAGCCCGTTATGGCCGGCCGCCATCGTCGTGACGGGGCTTCAATGAAGAAGAAATCTCCAGTGGTCTTCATGACCATGCTGGCGTGTCTGGCTGCGCTGACGCCGACCAGCGCCTACGCCTATCTCGATCCGGGGACGGGCGCATTCGCGGTGCAGAGCCTGATCGCGGCCATTGCCGGCGGCCTGATTGCGGTTCGCGCCTATGGACGGCGGATCCTGGGATTGTTCTGGCGTTCGAAGGCTCCCCCGGAGCGCTGGCCCAAGGACTCTTCAGGCAATGGCCATTCGTGATCCCGGCTCATTCCGCGATCCCACCGGCACCATCTTCTCGTCCGGCGACACGATCCTGCGGTCCGTCAACGGCGAGGCCGCGCAGAATTTCGCGCGGCTGAAATCATCCGGCGCCTATGACGATTTGACCGGCCGTGGATGGATCATCGGGGCGGACGAGGCCGATGCGGCACTGCTTGCGGAGGTGCCGGAGCCGGCGCGGGGCGGACGCGTCCTCGTCCACCCAAGACTGCCGTTCATCTCCTATCCCTATGAATGGCCCTTCGCGCTGCTCAAGCGCGCTGCGCTGTTGCACCTCGACGTGCAGCTGCGCGCACTCGATTTCGGTTTCGCGCTGTCCGATGCGAGCGCCTACAATGTTCAGTTCACAGGCCACCGTCCTGTCTTCATCGACATCCCCTCCTTCGTCCCGTACCAGGATGGCGACTACTGGACCGGCCAGCGCCAGTTCATCGAGCAGTTCGTCAATCCGCTGCTGCTGCGTGCGCTGTTCGGGATTGCGCACAATGCCTGGTATCGCGGCGCGCTCGAGGGCATCGCGAGCAGCGACATCGTCGCGCTGCTCGGCCGGTTCAGGCGCTGGCTCGCGCCTGATATCCTGACCAACATCACGCTGCCGGACCTGATGCAGCGACGCGCGCGGCACGCGCCGGACGCAGCCGCCCGCCCGGTGAGGCCGCTGCCCAAGGCTGCGCTGGAACTGGTGCTGCAGCGGCTGCATCGCTGGATTTCGAAGCTGACGCCGAAGGCGATCGGGCCGACGGAATGGCAGCGCTACGAGATCGGCAATGTGTCCTATGCCGGCGACGAGGAGAGCAGGAAACAGGATTTCGTCGCGGACTTCGCCCGGCGCCATCTGCCCGCCTGCGCCTGGGACATCGGCTGCAACACCGGCCGTTACGCCGAGGCGCTGCTGGCGAACGGGGCGGGATCGGTGGTCGGCTTCGACAGCGACCTCGACGCGCTGGAGGCGGCGGCATCGCGCGCGTCCGCCGGAGGGCTCAACTTCCTGCCGCTGTTCTCTGACGCGGCAAACCCGAGCCCCGCGCAGGGCTGGGCTGAGGCTGAGCGGTCCGGCCTGACCTCGCGCCGCAACGCCGACGCCGTCATAGCGCTGGCGCTGGTGCATCACCTCGCGATCGGCCGCAACGTGCCGCTGCCTTTTGTCGTGGAATGGCTGGTCGGCCTCGCGCCGCGCGGTGTGATCGAATTCGTGCCGAAGCCGGATCCGATGGTCCAGCGCATGCTGCGGCTGCGGCGCGACATCTTCGCGGATTACGACAGTGCGCAATTCGAGCAGGCGCTCGGTCGTCACGCCCGGATCGTGCAGCGGCTCGAACTCACGGCCGGCGGCCGCACGCTGTACGAATTCGAACGCGTTGCGGGCTAGCCACGATGCGCACTCAGGACGATCACTGGCTTCTCCTGCGAGCGCTGCTCGCGGCCGCGATCCTGTCGACGTTGGCCTTGCTCGATTTCTACGCCGGGAATATCACGGCGCTCGCCGGCCCCTCGCGGGTGCTGCACTATGCCGCCGGCACATTGGCGATCACGGCTATGCTGGCCGCCGGCCTCAAGATCCTGCTGCGAAGGCTGCCGCTCTGGCGCATCCTGCTTGCATCGGGATTGATGATGTTCGTCTTCTTCGCCTACGACATCGATCTGATCCAGCGCGAGCTGAAAGCACATCTCGGCCAGCTGGCGCCACTGGTCTGGGTGCTGGTGACATTGGGCAGCCTCATCGTGACACTCGGCGCGATCCGCAATCGCGCCGCTGTGTCGATCGCGCTGGTCCTGTCGGCCGCATTTGCGGCGCCGTCGATCGCGCGAATTGCGATATTCGCGATGCGCGGCTCCCCCGCGCACGCCACTGCTTCTGATACGACCGGGACGCGCGAGCGATTTGCACTCTCGCCAAACATCTACTGGATCGTGCTCGACGGGTATCCGCGGCAGGACGTGCTCGCCGAGGATTTCAACTTCGACAACAGCGACTTCATCCAGTCGCTGCGCGGGCTCGACTTCGCCGTGCTGAGCAAGAGCCGCTCCAATTTCCCGGCCACCGTCAATTCGATTTCCAGCACGGCCGGCCTCGACTACTCTGTTGAGGGCGAAGGCGAGGCGCTTCGGCCCCTGCCGTTGCAGGAGATGCAGGCACGCGTCAGGGGCAAGAACGGCACCGTGGCGCGCCTGAAGTCGGCGGGCTACACCTATGTGCATTTCGAGAACGGCTACGACTATCTGACCGAATGCGCACCGGACGAGCCGCGATGCGTGCGCGGCCATCTGGGTCTCGACGAGCTTGACATCGCGATCCTCTCCAACACCCCGATCATCGACCTGATCGTGCAGCACCGCCAGTCGACGCCGTTCGCGTGGGGCGGCGTCGACGATCTCAATGCGAAGCTGAGCACCATCCGCGCGATGCCCGCGCCGTTCTTTCTCTATGCCCATGTCCTGGCGCCGCACCCGCCGATCCGTTTCCGGTCGGATTGCAGCTTTCGCCCGGCCGATCCGGATCTCCAGCTCTGGCGCCCGGAGGCGCGGCCGGCCTTCATCGAGCAGCTCACTTGCGTCAACTCACAGACGCTGGCGCTTCTCCATGAGATCACGCGAGCCGATCCAGGCGCGCTGATCGTGCTCCAGTCGGACCATGGCACGGCCTTTCGCGGCCAATTCCAGAAGCCGGCGACGGCATGGACGGACGAGGATCTGCACGAACGGTTCGGCGCCCTGAACGCGATGCGATTGCCCGGCTCCTGTCGCGCCATGGCGGCCGATGACCTGACGCTGGTCGATACGTTTCCCCTGGTGCTCTCCTGCCTGTCCGGCGCGGCATTCAAGCCGCATCATCCACGCTTTTTCGTAACGCCGTATGACAGCGGCACGGATTTCGGCCGCGCGATCGAATATCCGTCCGAGCGCGTGAGATAGACCCCGGCCATCGCGACGACGGGATGCCGCGAACACGGCTTGGCGCTTGCGTCCGGCAACGCATTCGGTCAATCGTAGCGGGCCGCAGCAGGAGGGGGAATCATGAGCGCACACGAAAGCATGGAGCATGCCGAACACGCCGAGCACGCGTCCGGCTCGAACAAGAAGATCGCCCTTCTGATCGCCGTGCTGGCGCTGTTCCTGGCGATCTCCGAGACGCTCGGCAAGGGCGCCCAGACCGAATCGATCAGCAAGAACGTCGAGGCCGCCAATCTCTGGGCATTCTTCCAGGCCAAGACTATCCGTCGCACCGTGGTGCTGACCGCGTCCGAGCAGGGCAAGCTCACGCTAGCCGGCACCACTGACGAGGCCCTGAAGCCGGTGGTGCAGAAGCAGGTCGATGACTGGACCAAGACCGCGCAGCGTTACCGCTCCGAGCCCGAGACCGGTGAAGGTACCGAGCAGCTCGCCGAGAAGGCCAAGCACGCCGAGCACGAGCGCGACGAGGCGACCGCGAAATATCATCACTTCGAGCTGGCCTCCGCTGCCTTCCAGATCGGCATCGTGCTGGCCTCGGCCACCATCATCACCGGCATGATCGCGCTCGCCTATGTCGGCGGCGTTCTGACCCTGGCCGGCCTCCTCATGACCGCGTTCGGCCTGTGGTGGCCACATGTGTTGCATTTGCATTGAGGGCGCTGATGCGGCTCACTCCGCTGTCGTCCCGGCGAACGCCGGGACCCATACCGCGTGATCCATCGATTGCGGTAGGGCATCAGTACCGAACTATGAACCTTCGCCAAACTTCTCCCTGGGGTTATGGGTCCCGGCGTTCGCCGGGACGACACTGGAGAATCGGCGCGAGCTCTGGCTCAACAACTGGGAGTGCACTCACCGCGCCTGGTGCACGCTCTTGCGAAAGCGCTGGATCAGGCGGAGCGTACGGGCGGACCAGCCTTCGCCATTGCCGGCGATCAGCTCGCGGATGCGCTGCTTGATCGGGTCAACCAGCTCGGCGGCCTTGGCGCGCAGCTTCATCACGAGATCGTAGAGCCGCTCGAACCAGTGCATCTCCATCAGCTTGTCGCGCGTCACGTCGAACACGAAGGCGGTGACGCCGACGCCGAGCAGCTTTGCGAACAGAAACGTGGATACGCCGGTCAGCCAGTATTCATGCGTGAGCAGATACAGGCCGATCAGCTTGAGCGGAAACAGCGGGATGATCGGCACCGCGAACACGATCAGCGTCATGGCCGGCGGCAGCGCATCGACGCGCTCCGTTAGCCATTGCTTGAAACGTGCGAGCGGGATGGCTGCGACAACCCGCGCGACGATCGGCTCGAGATGGTCCCACAGCCAGGCTTCGATCAGGAAGATGATCGCCAGCAGGACCCAGACCGGTTGAAGTAGGCGGCGCAGCATATGTTTCCCGCCCGATTCGACGCTAGGCGCGTCGCCTACATATGGATGGCCCGCTTGCCCACCGCAAGCGCGGCTTCCTTGATGGCCTCGGAGCGGGTCGGATGCGCGTGGCAGGTGCGCGCGAGATCCTCCGCGCTGCCGCCAAACTCCATGAGAACGCAGGCTTCATGGATCATTTCGCCGGCCTCGATGCCGATAATGTGCACGCCGAGCACGCGATCGGTCTTCGCATCTGCGAGAATCTTCACAAAGCCGTCGGTGGTCTGGTTGACCTTGGAACGGCCGTTGGCGGTAAAGGGAAACTTCCCGACGGTATATGCCTGACCCGCCTGCTTCAGCTCCTCCTCGGTCTTGCCGACGGAGGATACTTCCGGCGTGGTATACACGACGCCTGGGATAACGTCGTAGTTCACGTGGCCGGCCTGCCCCGCGATGATCTCCGCAACGGCAACGCCTTCATCCTCGGCCTTGTGCGCGAGCATCGGGCCCGCGACGACGTCGCCGATGGCATAGACGCCCTTCACGCTGGTGGCGAAATGCGGATCGATCTGCACGCGGCCGCGATTGTCCAGCGCCACACCGGCTTCCTTCAGGCCGAGCCCATCCGTGTAGGGCACGCGGCCGATGCAGACGAGAACGACGTCGGCTTCCAGCGTCTCGGCAGCGCCGCCGGCCGCGGGCTCGATGGTCGCCTTCAGCGACTTGCCGGAGGTGTCGACGGCCGTAACCTTGGCGCCGAGCTTGAACCCAAAGCCCTGCTTTTCCAGGATGCGCTGGAATTGCTTGGCGATCTCGCCATCCATGCCGGGCAGGATGCGGTCGAGGAATTCGACGACGACGACTTCAGCGCCGAGCCGCTTCCACACCGAGCCGAGCTCGAGGCCGATCACGCCGGCGCCGACGATCAGGAGCTTGCCGGGCACCTTGTCGAGCGACAGCGCGCCGGTCGACGACACGATGCGCTTCTCGTCGATCTCGATGCCCTTGAGACGCGCGATGTCGGAGCCGGTCGCGATCACGACATTCCTGGTCTCAACCACCTGCGACTTGCCGTCGGCGGAGACTTCGACCTTGCCGATGCCAAGAATCTTGCCGGTGCCCTTGAGCACGTCGATCTTGTTCTTCTTCATCAGGAACTCGACGCCCTTGACGTTGCCGTCGATGCCCTGCTGCTTGAAGTTCATCATCGCCGGAAGCTCGAGCTTCGGCGCGGAGACGGAAACACCCATCTTGGCGAAGGAGTGGCCGGCTTCCTCGAACATTTCGGACGCGTGCAGCAGCGCCTTGGACGGCATGCAGCCGACGTT
This sequence comes from Bradyrhizobium sp. Mp27, assembly GCF_029953005.1. Taxonomy (NCBI): domain Bacteria; kingdom Pseudomonadati; phylum Pseudomonadota; class Alphaproteobacteria; order Hyphomicrobiales; family Nitrobacteraceae; genus Bradyrhizobium; species Bradyrhizobium sp. Mp27. Next base: position 17,916 of record NZ_JASAUS010000015.1, read on the forward strand.
CAGGCAGGTCCCGCCGAGCGTGGCGTTCTTTTCGACCACGGCGACCTTCATGCCGAGCTGGCTTGCGCGCACCGCGCAGACATAACCGCCCGGTCCGGTGCCGATGACGACGAGATCGTAGGTAGCCATGAGAGAAAGTCCCGTGAGTTTAGCGTGATGAGGATGTGTCAGCGTCCGCGCGGCGCGTCAGCGTCCGCCGGACACATCGAGAATGGCCGAGGTGATGTAGGAGGCTTCGTCCGACAGCAGCCAGACGATGGCATTGGCGATTTCGTCGGCAGTGCCGACGCGCTTCATCGGCACCATATGGGCCAGACGATGGGCGCGGTCGGGCTCGCCGCCGGCGGCGTGGATTTCGGTGTCGATCAGGCCGGGGCGGATGCCCGCGACACGAATGCCTTCGCCTGCGACCTCATAGCCGAGGCCGACGGTGAAGGAATCGATCGCGCCCTTGGACGCGGCATAGTCGACATAGGTATTCGGCGCACCAAGTCTGGCAGCGACCGATGACAGATTGACGATGACGCCGCCCTGGCCGCCGTGCTTGGTCGACATCCGCTTCACGGCTTCGCGCGCGCAGAGGATCGAGCCGGTGACATTGACCGCCATCACGCGCCGGATGCGCTCCGCCGACATCTCGTCGACGCGCACGCCGCTCTGGCCGACGATGCCGCCATTGTTGACGAGCGCACCGAGCGTGCCGAACTTGTCCGCTTGCTTGAACAGCTCGAGGATGTCGCTTTCCTCGGCGACATCGCATTTCACCGCGATGGCCTTGCCGTTGCTGGCCGCGATCTGGGCAACCACCTCGTCAGCAGCCGTTTTGTTGCTGGCATAGCCGACGACGACTCGGAAGCCACGCGCGGCCGCCGCGATCGCGGTCGCCCGCCCGATGCCGCGGCTGCCGCCGGTGATGACAACGACCTTATCCGTCACGCGCGCCTCCATGGTTCGACCCGCGCCGTCGCACGATAAGGCGACGGCGCTCGCAGAGCTTCAGGGATCAGAGATCAAGCACCAGGCGCGCCGGATCTTCCAGGCTCTCCTTGACGCGAACCAGGAAGGTGACGGCTTCCTTGCCGTCGATGACGCGGTGATCGTAGGACAGCGCCAGGTACATCATCGGGCGCACCTCGATCTTGCCGGCGACGACCATCGGCCGCTCCTGGATCTTGTGCATGCCGAGGATGCCGGACTGCGGCGCGTTCAGGATCGGGGTCGACATCAGCGAGCCGTAGATGCCGCCGTTGGTGATGGTGAAGGTGCCGCCCTGCATCTCGTCGATCTTGAGCTGGCCGTCACGGGCGCGGCGACCGAAATCGGCGATGCCCTTCTCGATGTCGGCGATCGACTTGTTGTCGCAGTCGCGCACGACCGGCACGACCAGACCCTTGTCGGTGCCGACGGCGACGCCGATGTGGTAATAGTTCTTGTAGATCAGGTCGGTGCCGTCGATCTCGGCGTTGACCGCCGGGATGTCCTTCAGCGCCTGCACGACGGCCTTGGTGAAGAAGCCCATGAAGCCGAGCTTCGAGCCGTGCTTCTTCTCGAACGCATCCTTGTAGTGGGCGCGCAGCGCCATCACGTTGGTCATGTCGACCTCGTTGAAGGTCGTGAGCATGGCCGCGGTGTTCTGCACGTCCTTGAGGCGGCGCGCGATGGTCTGGCGCAGGCGGGTCATCTTGACGCGCTCTTCGCGGGCGGCGTCATCGGCCGGCGACGGCGCGCGCACCTGGACGGCGGCGGCGGGCTGGTTGACCGGGGTCGGCGCCGAGGCCGCACGCTCGATCGCGGCGAGCATGTCGCCCTTGGTGACGCGGCCATCCTTGCCGGAGCCCGGAACGGTCGAAGCGTCGATGCCGGTCTCGGCCGAGAGCTTTCGCACGGACGGCGCGAGCGGGGCGTCGGCCGGCGGCGCCTTCGCCGCCGGAGCCGGCGCAGGAGCAGCAGCCACGGCGGCCGGAGCAGCGGCGGCGGCGGGCTTCGCGGGAGCAGCGGCGGGCTTCGCAGCGCCGGCACCGTCGGTGATCTGGCCGAGCAGCGCACCGACCGCAACGGTTGCGCCATCGGCAGCGACGATCTCGCTCAGCGTGCCGGCGGAGGGCGCCGGGACCTCGATTGTGACCTTGTCGGTCTCGAGCTCCACCAAGGGCTCGTCGACGGCGACGGGATCGCCGGCCTTCTTGAACCAGCGGCCGATGGTGGCCTCGGTGACGGATTCGCCGAGCGTCGGCACACGAATTTCAGTCATGGTCTTTTCCTTAAGGGATCGCCGGTGCGGTCATGAATTTTACAGGTGTCATCGCCCGCGAAGGCGGGCGATCCAGTACGCCGTGCCGGCCGTGATGACCACGAACGCCGCGGAGTACTGGATGCCCCGCCCCAGTGCACAAGTGCGCACAAGGCGGGGCATGACAGCGTCCTAAAAAACTTCTCAGCTCAGTGCTTCGTCCAGGAACGCCTTCAGCTGCGCCTGATGCTTGGACATCAGACCAGTGGCGGTCGCGGCGGAAGCGGCGCGACCGACATAGCGCGGACGCCGGCTCGCGCCGTGCACCTGGTTCAGCACCCATTCCAGATAGGGCTCGATGAAGTGCCAGGCACCCATGTTGCGGGGCTCTTCCTGGCACCACACCACTTCAGCCTTCTTGAAGCGCGACAGCTCGGCCACCAGCGCCTTCAGCGGCACCGGATAAAGCTGCTCGACGCGCATCAAGTAGATGTCGTCGATGCCGCGCTTCTCGCGCTCCTCGTAGAGGTCGTAATAGACCTTGCCGGAGCAGAGCACGATGCGGCGGACCTTCTCGTCGGGGACGAGCTTGATCGCCTCGTTCGGCAGCATCTGGGCGTCATCATAGAGGATGCGGTGGAAGGTCGTTCCCTTCGCGAGCTCTTCGAGACGCGACACCGCCCGCTTGTGACGCAGCAGCGACTTCGGCGTCATCAGGATCAGCGGCTTGCGGATCTCGCGATGCAGCTGGCGGCGCAGCACGTGGAAGTAGTTCGCCGGCGTGGTCGGGTAGACCACCTGCATGTTGTCTTCGGCGCACATCTGCAGATAACGCTCGAGACGCGCCGAGGAGTGCTCCGGTCCCTGGCCCTCATAGCCGTGCGGCAAGAGGCAGACGAGGCCGGACATGCGCAGCCATTTGCGCTCGCCCGAGGAGATGAACTGGTCGAACACGACCTGCGCACCGTTGGCGAAGTCGCCGAACTGGGCTTCCCACAGGGTCAGCGTGTTCGGCTCGGCGAGCGAATAGCCGTATTCGAAGCCGAGCACGGCTTCTTCCGACAGCAGCGAGTTGATGACCTCGTAATGGCCCTGCTCGTGGCCGAGATGGTTGAACGGCGTGTAGCGGCTCTCGTCTTCCTGGTCGATCAGGACCGAATGGCGCTGCGAGAAGGTGCCACGCTCGGAATCCTGGCCCGACAGGCGGACATGGTGGTTCTCGTTGAGCAGCGTGCAGAACGCCAGTGCCTCGCCGGTGGCCCAATCGATGCCGACGCCGGTGTCGATTGCCTTGGCGCGATTGTCGAGGAAGCGCTGGATGGTGCGGTGGACGCGGAAGCCATCCGGCACCTTGGTGATCTTGCGGCCGATTTCCTTCAGCTCGGCGGTGTCGACGCCGGTGACGCCGCGGCGCGCATCCTCTTCCTGGTCGGCGATCTTGAAGCCGGACCACTTGCCGTCGAGCCAGTCGGCCTTGTTCGGCTTGTAGGAGGTGCCGGCTTCGAACTCGGCATCGAGCCGCGCGCGCCAGTCGGCCTTGGCCTTGTCGACCTCGCCCTCGGTCATCACGCCTTCGCTGATCAGGCGGCGGGCGTAGAGCTCGAGCGTCGACGGATGGGCCGCGATCCTCTTGTACATCACCGGCTGGGTGAACGCCGGCTCGTCGCCCTCGTTGTGGCCATGCCTGCGGTAGCAGAACATGTCGATGACGACGGGCTTGTGGAATTTCTGCCGGAATTCGGTCGCGACCTTGGCCGCGAAAACCACCGCCTCCGGATCGTCGCCGTTCACGTGGAAGATCGGCGCGTCGATCATCTTCGCCACGTCAGACGGATAGGGCGAGGAGCGCGAGTAGCGCGGATAGGTGGTGAAGCCGATCTGGTTGTTGACGATGAAGTGCACGGAGCCGCCGGTGCGGTAGCCCTTCAGGTCAGACAGGCCGAAGCATTCCGCGACCACACCCTGGCCGGCGAACGCAGCGTCGCCATGCATCAAGAGCGGCATCACCGAGATGCGCTGGTCCGGCGGATCGCCGTGCTGGTCCTGCTTGGCGCGGACCTTGCCGAGCACCACGGGATCGACGATCTCGAGATGCGAGGGGTTGGCAGTCAGCGACAGATGGATGCGGTTGCCGTCGAACTCGCGGTCCGAGGAGGCGCCGAGGTGATATTTGACGTCGCCGGAGCCTTCGACTGCATCGGGGTTGGCCGAGCCACCCTTGAATTCATGGAACAGGGCGCGGTGCGCCTTGCCCATCACCTGGGTCAGGACGTTGAGGCGGCCGCGATGCGGCATGCCGAGCACGACCTCCTTCACGCCGAGATTGCCGCCGCGCTTGATGATCTGCTCGAGCGCGGGAATCAGCGATTCACCGCCGTCAAGGCCGAAGCGCTTGGTGCCGGTGAACTTGGTGTCGCAGAACTTCTCGAAGCCTTCGGCTTCGACCAGCTTCGTCAGGATCGCGCGCCGGCCTTCGCGGGTGAACGAGATTTCCTTGTCCGGTCCCTCGATGCGCTCCTGGATCCACGCCTTCTGCGCGGCGTTGCTGATGTGCATGAACTCGACGCCGAGCGTCTGGCAGTAGGTGCGCTCGCAGATCGCGGTGATCTCGCGCAGCGTGGCGTATTCGAGACCGAGCACGTGATCGAGGAAGATCTTGCGGTCGAAATCGGCCTCGCTGAAGCCGTAGGTGCGCGGGTCGAGCTCTTCGCGGTTGCGCGGGGCTTCGATGCCGAGCGGATCGAGCTTGGCGTGGAAGTGGCCGCGCATGCGGTAGGAGCGGATCAGCATCAGCGCGCGGACGGAGTCGCGCGTGGCCTGGAGCACGTCGGCGGACGAGAAATCAGCGCCCTTGTTGCCCGCCTGGGCCTGCGCCTTGGCGGCGATCTTGGCACCGACCGCCTTCTCGACCTGGGCCCAGTTGCCGTCGAGGGCGGAGGTGAGGTCGTCCTGCGGGGTCAGCGGCCAGTTGGCGCGCTCCCAGGACGGGCCTTCGGCGTTCTTGCTGATATCGCCGGGCTGGTCGTTGAGGCTCTTGAAGAACTCCTGCCACTCGGCGTCGACCGAGGACGGGTCCTTCTCGTAGCGGGCGTAGATTTCGTCGATGTAGGTGGCGTTGGTGCCCTGCAAAAAGGAGGAGAGGGCAAAGGCTGCGTTCGCGTCCTGGCGAGACATTCTTGAGTTCCTGGCGATTTCGGTTCGCGCATAACAAACGGCGCTGGCGCTGAGCTCCCCGGCAGAGGCCCAGCGCGACAGGCACCATTTATCCTATTTGCTACGAAACTTCGCCCGGAAAAGTACGAAGAAGTGAATTAGCCTTTCAACTTTTCGGCAAGCGTGTGACCGAGGCGGGCGGGAGACGGAGACACTGTAATCCCAGCCGATTTCATCGCGTCGGTCTTGGAACCGGCGTCGCCCTTGCCGCCTGAGATGATCGCACCGGCATGGCCCATGCGGCGGCCGGGAGGCGCGGTGACGCCGGCAATGAAACCGACCATCGGCTTCTTGCGGCCGCGCTTGGCCTCGTCCTTGAGGAACTGGGCGGCGTCCTCCTCGGCGGAACCGCCGATCTCGCCGATCATGATGATCGATTCGGTCTTGGGGTCGGCGAGCAGCATTTCCAGCACGTCGATGAACTCGGTGCCCTTGACCGGGTCGCCGCCGATGCCAACCGCGGTGGTCTGGCCGAGGCCTTCCTGCGAGGTCTGGAACACGGCTTCATAGGTCAGCGTGCCGGAGCGGGAGACGATGCCGACGCTGCCGGTCTTGAAGATGTTGGCGGGCATAATGCCGATCTTGCACTCGCCGGCGGTCATGACGCCCGGGCAGTTCGGCCCGATCAGGCGCGACTTGGAACCGGCCAGCGAGCGCTTCACGCGCACCATGTCGATGACAGGAATGCCCTCGGTGATGCAGACGATCAGCGGGATCTCCGCGTCGATGGCTTCGCAGATCGCATCGGCCGCGCCCGGCGGCGGCACGTAGATCACCGACGCATCGGCGCCGGTCTTCTCACGCGCCTCGCGCACCGTGTCGAACACCGGCAGGCCCAGATGCGTGGCGCCGCCTTTGCCCGGCGAGGTGCCGCCGACCATCTTGGTGCCGTAGGCGAGCGCGGCCTCCGAGTGGAAGGTGCCGTTCTTGCCGGTAAAGCCCTGGCAGATGACCTTGGTGTTCTTGTCGATCAGGATGGACATGAGGTCTGCTTTCGCGAACTAACGAGTGAGAGGTCAGTGGATGCGGCGGTAGATGCCGGTGAGCACGTCGGCCCAGCCTTCCGCGTCCGGCGAGAACTGGATCTTCAACGAGTAGGAATTGTCGTCGATGATTTCGTAGACGTGGCGCGCATTGCCGCGGAGCGAGCCGCGCACCAGCGTCAGGGTCTTGCCGACCCAGCCGCCGGAGGCGGGCGAGGGCGGCGTGTAGCCGAGCGAGTCGTACCAGAACAATTTGTAGGTCCGGTCGTCGCGGTCGTAGGTGAAGAGGCCGTGGGTGGCGAAAGCCTGCTTGCCGTCGCGCATCTGGACACAGTCCTGGATCAGGTAGAACCCGTTGAGATCCATGCGCGCGACGACATGCGAGGTCGCCGGCCCGCCGGCGACCCAGCGCGACGGGAAGACCACCTCTTCGCCATTCCATTCGCCGGCGAACGCGGCGAGGCGCGTGTGCTCTGCAAGCGGAGATGATGCAGCGAGATGGTCCTGGGTCATGGCCTCAGCCTCCCTTGACGGCCTTCACGATCTTCTGCGCGGCGTCGTCGAGATTGTCCGCCGGCACCACGTTCAGGCCGGATTCACGGATGATCTTCTTGCCGAGCTCGACATTGGTGCCTTCGAGGCGAACCACCAGCGGCACGCTGAGGCCGACCTCGCGCACGGCGGCGGTGACGCCTTCGGCGATCACGTCGCACTTCATGATGCCACCGAAGATGTTGACCAGGATGCCCTTCACGTTGGGATCGGCGGTGATGATCTTGAAGGCGGCCGCGACCTTTTCCTTGCTGGCGCTGCCGCCGACGTCGAGGAAGTTCGCCGGCGCCATGCCGTAGAGCTTGATGATGTCCATCGTCGCCATCGCGAGACCGGCGCCGTTGACCATGCAGCCGATGTTGCCGTCGAGGGTGACGTAGTTGAGGTCGTATTTCGACGCCTCGATTTCCTTGGCGTCTTCCTCGGTCTCGTCGCGCAGCGCGAGCACCTCGGGGTGACGGAACAGCGCGTTGTCGTCGAACGACACCTTGGCGTCGAGCACGCGGAGCTGGCCCTGCTTGGTCACGACCAGCGGGTTGATCTCCAGCATCGACATGTCCTTGGCGACGAAGGCGGTGTAGAGCTGCGCGGTGAGCTTCTCGGCCTGCTTGGCGAGATCGCCGGAGAGTTTCAGCGCGTTGGCGACGGTGCGGCCGTGATGGCCCATGATGCCGGTCGCGGGATCGACCGAGAAGGTGACGATCTTCTCAGGGGTGTTGTGCGCGACGTCCTCGATGTTGACGCCGCCTTCGGTCGACACCACGAACGAGACGCGCGAGGTCTCGCGGTCGACCAGGAGCGAGAGATAGAACTCCTTGTCGATGTCGGAGCCGTCCTCGATGTAGAGGCGGTTGACCTGCTTGCCGGCGGGGCCGGTCTGGATCGTCACCAAGGTGGCGCCGAGCATCTGCTTGGCGAATTCGGCGACCTCAGCGGCCGACTTGGCGATGCGGACGCCGCCCTTGTCGCCGGCCGAGGCTTCCTTGAACTTGCCCTTGCCGCGGCCACCGGCGTGGATCTGGCTCTTCACCACCCAGACCGGGCCCGGGAGGGCCTTGGCGGCGGCTTCCGCGTCCGCGGGCTTCAGGACGGGGACGCCCCTTGAGATCGCGACGCCGAACTCGTTCAGCAGCGCTTTGGCCTGATATTCATGGATATTCATATGGTCGCTCCCTGAACCCGCGGGCGGTGACCTCTAGGGCCCACCTCAGTCTTGTGGCTGGCATACCATATACCACAGGAACTGCAACCCGGATTCTTTGACATCGAGATCTCTGGACTGCGGACCCGGAACCCGCCCGACGCGGGGCCCGGAAATGAAACCGCCGAAGACCGGTTTTTCGATCTTCGGCGGGGATTGCTCTCGCTTAGCGGCCGAGAAGATCGGGTGCGATCTTCTTGCAGGCATCGACCAGGCCCTGTACGGCGCCGACCGACTTGTCGAAAGCCTCGCGGTCCTTGCCGGCGAGCTCGATCTCGACGACGCGCTCGACGCCCTTGGCGCCGATTACGACGGGCACGCCGACATACATGTCCTTCACGCCGTATTCGCCGTTCAGATAGGCGGCCGAGGGCAGCACGCGCTTCTTGTCACGCAGATAGCTCTCGGCCATCGCGATCGCGGAAGCGGCGGGTGCGTAGAAGGCCGAGCCGGTCTTGAGCAGATTGACGATCTCGGCGCCGCCGTTGCGGGTGCGGTCGACGATCTCGTCGAGGCGCGCCTGCGAGGTCCAGCCCATCTTGACGAGGTCGGGCAGCGGAATGCCGGCGACGGTGGAGTACTTCACCAGCGGCACCATGGTGTCGCCGTGACCGCCGAGCACGAAGGCAGTGACGTCCTCGACCGAGACGTTGAACTCGTCGGCCAGGAAGTAGCGGAAGCGCGAGGAGTCCAGCACGCCGGCCATGCCGACGACCTTCTTGTGCGGCAGGCCCGAAGCCTTCTGCAGCGCCCACACCATCGCGTCGAGCGGGTTGGTGATGCAGATGACGAAGGCGTCGGGGGCGTATTTCTTGATGCCGGCGCCGACCTGCTCCATGACCTTGAGGTTGATGGAGAGGAGGTCGTCGCGGCTCATGCCGGGCTTGCGCGGCACGCCGGCGGTGACGATGCAGACCTTTGCGTTGTCGAGGGCTTCGTACGAATTGGCGCCGGTGTAGTGCGCGTCAAAGCCGTCGACCGGCGACGACTGCGCGATGTCGAGTGCCTTGCCCTGCGGCACGCCCTCGGCGATGTCGAACATCACCACGTCGCCCAGTTCTTTCAGGCCGATGAGATGAGCCAGCGTTCCGCCGATCTGACCTGAGCCAATCAAAGCAATCTTGTCGCGCGCCATGTGAACCTGTCCTTTAGACACGTTAAGGAGGGGAAAACTGAGACGGGTGGTTATCCCTTTCGCTCCCCCCGTTCAAGTCGGTGGATGCCCAATTGTCGGGCTTGGCGAACATTGAAGCGCATCCCTGTCATTCCGGGGCGCGACGAAAGTCGCGAGCTACGATGCGCAATTGCGCATCTGAGAATCCATAACCACCAGCGGGAGTATGGATTCCGGGCTCGTCGCCTCGCGACGCCCCGGAATGACAGCGCTGGCAAATAGGACTTAAGTCTCCACCAGGCCCTTGGTGGAGCCGCTGGCGGTGGAATCCTTGCGGCCGTGAGGCAGCGCCAGATAGGATTCCGAGCTCATCTCGATCAGGCGCGACGCCGTCCGCTTGAACTCCATGGCCTCGTTGCCCTCGTGGGCGAGGTAGAGCGAGATCGGATTGGCATCAGCCGAGGCCATCAGCTTCACGGCATTGTCATAGAGCGTATCGATCAGCGTGATGAAACGCTTGGCGGCGTTGCGCTGGGAAAAATCCATCACTGGAATATGGTCGACCAGAATGGTGTGATAGTCGTGCGCGAGCCGGAGGTAGTCGGACGCGCCGAGCGGTTTTTCGCAGAGATCCGCAAATCCGAACCGCGCCACGCCATGGGCCGAGCACGGCACGTGCAGGATGCGGCCCTTGAACGAAATATCGCGCGACTTGCATTTGGCGCCACCGGTCATCTTCGACCAGGCGCGGTCGAGGGCTGCGTCCGCGTCGCCGTCGGCCGGCGTCAGCCACATCGGCACGCCCTGAAGCTTTTCCAGGCGGAAATCCGTGCGCGCATCGAGCCGCAGCACGTCCATGTGGTCGGTGATCTGCTTGATGAAGGGCAGGAACAGCGAACGGTTCAGGCCGCCCTTGTAAAGATCGTCGGGCGCGACGTTGGAGGTCGCGACCACCACGGTGCCGAGCTCGAACAGCTTTGCGAACAGGCGGCCGAGGATCATCGCGTCCGCGATGTCGGTGACGTGGAATTCGTCGAAGCAGAGCAGCCAGCTTTCCTCGAAGATCGCGTTCGCAGTCAGCGCGATGACGTCGCCATCGGCGATCTCGCCGCGCGAGATGCCCTGGCGATAATCGTAGATGCGCTCATGCGCTTCCGCCATGAACTCGTGGAAATGCGCGCGGCGCTTGTGCTCGACGGTGCTGTGCTGGAAGAACAGGTCCATCAGCATGGTCTTGCCGCGGCCGACTTCGCCATGGACGTAGAGCCCGCGCGGCGCCTCGTCCTTGTCGCCGCTGAACAGACGACTGAGCAGGCCCTGCTTGCGTTGCGGCTTGTAATTCGCGAGCCGCTGGTCGAGCGCCGCATAGGCTTCGGCGATGTCGGCCTGCGCAGCATCGGGCTCGATCGCGCCGGACGCGATCTGGGCCTGGTATGCCTCGCGGAATGAGGAACTGGGGGTGGAGAGCATGGCTCTTTACCGCCAGAGATGCGCGGAAATTGCAAGCCGTGAATTGGTGGGCGGGGTATGCGGTTTCGTGTCCCGGACGCGCTGCAGGGTGCAACGCTGCTGCGCAGAGCGGGGACCCACTATTTCGTACATCCATCGTGGAACGATGGGCCCCGGCTCGGCAGCGCACCACACCGGACGATGCTACGCATCGCCGGGAGTGCCGCACTGCGTCCGGGGCACGATAGCTGGCTTACTCACACAGCTCGTAGGCGTCCTCGACCACATAGGGGCCGCCGCCGGTCGATGCGCGTGACGAGAACAAGACAAAACGTTCGGCCATGAACGCCTTGCTCGGGAAGTAACCGCGCAGCGAGAGATAGTCGGCGACGTCGCGGTCGGACGCGTCGTGCAGCCGGGCCAGCGTGACATGCGGGGTGAACTTGCGGCCTTCAGGGTCGAGGCCGATCCGCTGCATCATGCGTTCGAGCTCGGCCTGCAATTCCATCAGCGGCTTGCTCGGCGCGATGGTCGCGACCACCGCGCGCGGCTTGCGGCCGCCGAAGCTCGTGAGCCCCTGCACCTTCACCTCGAAGGGCTTGCGATCAACGCGAAACAGCATCGATGCGATCTCGTTGGCGGACATGCCGTCGATATCGCCGATGAAGCGCAGGGTAACATGATAATTTTCGGGATCGACCCAGCGGGCGCCGGGAAGGCCGCCCCGTAAATTGGAAAGCGTCTGGCCGATCTCGGCCGGAATTTCCAGACCTGTGAACAAACGCGGCATCGTTTCGCACTCCCGATGCTTGGGCATGATCCCTGGGAAGGATCACATCCAAATTGTAGAGCCGGAGACGAATCACCGGTACCCTGATTCCTATCGCAGTTGTGTGACTCTGCGAAGCATCGCGCGCCTCACCCCGGTAAAACCCTGGGAATTAGGGTTAGCGCTGCCCGCTTTTCAGCGGCGCTGCTCGCTTATGTTGCGCAAAAATGCCTCCACGGTGGGCATGATGTTGTTAACGATGATGTCGACGCCAGCCGCGGTCGGATGAATGCCGTCAGCCTGGTTGAGCTTGGCGTCGGCCGCGACACCGTCGAGGAAGAACGGATAGAGCGGCACGTCGAATTTTTTCGCAAGATCCGGATAAATCGAATTGAAGCGCGCGGCGTATTCCGCGCCGTAATTCGGCGGCGCCAGCATGCCGCACAGCATCACCGCGATCTTGCGTGCCTTCAATCGCTGGACGATGTCGGTCAGCGCAGTACGCGTCAAATCGGGGTCGATGCCGCGCAGCGCGTCGTTGGCGCCGAGCTCGATGATCACGCCGTCGGTTCCGTCCGGGACCGACCAGTCGAGCCGGTCACGGCCGCCGGACGAGGTGTCGCCGGACACGCCGGCATTGGTCATATCGACCGCTATGCCTTTGGCCTGCAAGGCTTTTTGAAGTTTTGTGGGGAATGCGTCCTGGGCCGGGAGGCCGAGGCCGGCGCTCAGGGAATCGCCGAGAACGACAAGCTTAACCGGTTTTGCCGCTTCGGCCCATGCCGGATCCATCGCCGTCATCAAAGCGAACATCAACACGGCTATGTGCATGAAGAATCCGTAACGCCTCTCGACCGCGTGTACGGAGTTGCCATATGACCGGACCATGGACAGTCGCATCGAAACCTCTTCGCTCGCCGGCACCGCGCCGGACACCATCGCCATCTCCAACGTCAATCTTTCATTGGGTACGGGCGCGGCACGCGTTCACATCCTCAAGGATATCAGCCTGCGGGTCGCCTCGGGCGAGACGATCGGCCTGATCGGCCCGTCAGGCTCGGGCAAATCCACGCTGCTGATGGTGATGGCGGGGCTGGAGCGTCCTGATAGCGGAGAGGTGGTGGTGTCAGGCACGCCTTTCAATGCCCTCGACGAGGACGCGCTCGCCCGCTTCCGCGGCCGCCAGGTCGGCATCGTCTTCCAGTCCTTCCATCTGATCCCGACCATGACGGCGCTCGAGAACGTCGCCGTGCCGCTCGAACTCGCCGGCAACCCTGACGCTGCAAGACGCGCGGCGCAGGAGCTGCAATCGGTCGGGCTCGGCGATCGCCTGCATCACTATCCGACGCAGCTGTCCGGCGGCGAGCAGCAGCGCGTCGCGCTCGCCCGCGCGCTGGCGCCCGATCCCGCCATCCTCGTCGCCGACGAGCCGACCGGCAATCTCGACGAGGCGACGGGAAAGCAGATCGTCGACCTGCTGTTCGGCAAGCACGCCGAGCGCGGCATGACTCTGGTGCTGGTCACGCACGATTCCTCGCTCGCACAGCGCTGCGATCGCGTGATCCGCCTGCGCTCCGGCCGCATCGACACCCAGTCTGCGCCGGCATGACCATCGCAGCCGAACCGTTCCCAAAACCCAACGGCGTCGCGCTGTCGCTGCGCTACGCGCTGCGCGAATTGCGCGGAGGCCTGCGCGGCTTCTATGTCTTCATCGCCTGCATCGCGCTCGGCGTGATGGCCATCGCCGGCGTCGGCTCGGTCTCGGCGAGCCTGAGCGACGGTCTCGCGCGCGAGGGCCGCACGCTGCTCGGCGGCGACGTCTCCTTCGTGCTGTTCCAGCGCGAGGCGAAGCCCGAGGAGGTCTCGTTCCTGCGCTCGCGCGGCACCGTGTCCAGCGCCGCCACCTTGCGCGGCATGGCGCGCTCCGCCGACGGCCAGCTCGCGCTGGTCGAGATGAAGGCGGTCGACAGCACCTATCCGATGCTGGGTCAGCTGACGCTGGCGCCGCCGCTGCCGATGTCCGACCTGCTCGCGGAGCGCGACGGCGCGTTCGGTGCCGCCGCCGATCCGACGCTGCTGGCGCGGCTGTCGCTGAAGACCGGCGACCGCGTCACCATCGGAAGCGCGACCTTCCAGATCCGCAGCACCGTCGAAGCCGAGCCCGACAAGCTCGCCGGCGGCATCGGTTTCGGGCCGCGCTTCCTGATCAGCGAGGCGGGTCTGCGCGCCACCGGACTGATCCAGCCCGGCAGCCTGGTGCGCTGGGTCTACCGGGTGAAGCTGCCTGACACCGCCAACAGCGAGCGCGCCACCGACGCCTTCATCGCGGACGCGCGCAACGCCGCGCCGCAGGCCGGCTGGGAGATCCGCAGCCGCTCCAATGCCTCGCCGCAGCTCGAGCGCAACATCAACCGCTTCACGCAATTCTTGACGCTGGTCGGCCTCGCCGCGCTTCTGGTCGGCGGCGTCGGCGTCGCCAATGCCGTCAAGAGCCATATCGACCGTCGGCTCGAGGTCATCGCGGCGTTCAAGGCGGTCGGCGCCACCGGCCGCGACGTGTTCGGCATCTATCTGGCGCAGGTCCTCCTGCTGGCTGGAATTGGCTCGGTGATCGGCCTTGCGCTCGGCGCCGCCATGCCGTTCGCCATCGTCGGCCTGTTCGGAAAACTGCTGCCGCTGCCGGTGGTGCCGGCCGTGCATGCCGACGAGCTCGCGCTGTCCTTCGTCTATGGCCTGCTCACGGCGCTCGCCTTCGGCCTGTGGCCGCTCGGGCGAGTGCACGACGTGCCAGTCGCCGCACTGTTCCGCGACACCATCAGCTCCGAATGGCACCGGCCGCGCTGGAGCTATGTCGTGTTCATGGCCGTCGTGATCGCGCTGCTGATCGCGGTCGTGATCGGATTGTCCTTCGACAAGCGCATCGCCGCGGTGTTCGTGGCCTCCTCGGTCGTCGTGTTCGCCCTGCTCCGCGGCATCGCCGCCCTGCTGATGACGATCGCGCGCCGGCTGCCGCGCACGCGCCTGCCGATGCTGCGGCTGGCGATCGCCAACATCCACCGGCCGGGCGCGCTGACGCCCTCCGTCGTGCTGTCGCTCGGGCTCGGGCTCGCCGTGCTCGTCACCATCACCCAGATCGACGGCAATCTGCGCCGGCAGTTCCTTGCGGCCCTCCCCGAGCACGCGCCGTCGTTCTTCTTCATCGACATCCCGAGCACGCAGGCCGAGCAGTTCGACGGCTATCTGCGCCGGATCGCGCCAGGCGCAAAGGTCGAGGACGTGCCGATGCTGCGCGGCCGCATCGTCGCCGCGCGCGGCGTGCGTGCCGAGGACCTCAAGCCCACCACCGATTCCGAATGGGTGCTGCAAAGCGATCGCGGCCTGACCTATACCGCCGAGCAGCCGAAGGGTTCCAAGGTGGTCGAGGGCGAATGGTGGAGCGCCGACTATTCCGGCCCGCTGCTGGTCTCGATGGAGAAGAAGATCGCCGACGGGCTCGGCCTCAAGCTCGGCGACGAGATCGTGGTCAACGTGCTCGGCCGCGACATCCCGGCCAAAATCGGCAATCTGCGCACCATCGACTGGCAGGGCATGGGCATCAATTTCGTGCTGGTGTTCTCGCCCAACGCCTTCAAGGGCGCGCCGCATACCCATATCGCGACGCTCACCGAGGCCGGCGGCACTGCGGCCGGCGACGGCAAGATCATCAAGCAGGTCGCCGACGCCTATCCGATGGTGACCAGCGTGCGCGTGCGCGAGGTGATGGCGACGGTCGGCTCGGTCGTGACCAATCTGGCGCTCGCGATCCGCGGCGCCAGCGCGGTGACCCTGATCTCGGCGATCCTGGTGCTGGGCGGCGCGCTCGCCGCCGGCCACCGCCACCGCGTCTACGATGCCGTGATCCTCAAGACCCTCGGCGCGACCCGGCTGCGGCTGCTCGGCGCCTATGCCCTCGAATACCTGCTGATCGGACTTGCCACCGCTGTGTTCGGCGTGATCGCCGGCAGCATCGCGTCCTGGATGATCGTGACGCGGCTGATGACGCTGAGTTTCGTCTGGCAGGCCGGCAGCGCGGCCGGCGTGGTCGCGGCGGCCCTGGTCGTCACGGTCGGACTTGGGCTCGCCGGGACGCTGCTCGCATTGAACAAAAAGCCCGCCACGGTGTTGCGGAATTTGTGACAAATGGTAGCGGGCGACCCCGCGATGTCGGAATCGCACGATTCCAGCGATTAACCACGTCTGCTCGCCAGGATTGCGGGCGAGGGCGACATTCAGCCGCGCGTGGACGGTTGCAGCGAATGTGTTAGTTTCCCACATATCCAATGGGTTCGGAGCCCCGATTATGAGCCAGAATTTAGTCGGCACAGATCGGTATCCGAGATAGAATTTGACGAACCGGCGGCATGGCGACCCTCATGCCGGACCGGGCTAACCAACGGGAATTCGACCATGTCGGACCTAGACCGTAACTACGCTTCTCCTTTCGGCAGGGCCGCCGGGCGTGTCGACGCCGCGACGGTCGATGCCGGCCTGCGCGCTTATATGCTGCGCATCTACAATTACATGAGCATCGGCCTCGCCATCACCGGCCTGGCCGCGCTCGGCGTCTATATGGCCGCCGTGACCGACGTTCCGACCCCGGAAGCCGTCCGCGTCGGCAAGCTGTTCCTGACGCCGTTCGGCTACGCGATGTTCGTCAGCCCCCTGAAGTGGCTGTTCATGCTCGCGCCGCTCGCGATGGTGTTCGTGATCTCGGCGGGCATCAACCGTCTCGCCCCCTCGACCGCGCAGATCCTGTTCTGGGTGTTCGCGGCGCTGATGGGCATCTCGCTGTCCTCGATCTTCCTGGTGTTCACGCACACCTCGATCGTGCGGGTGTTCTTCATCACCGCGGCCACGTTTGGCGCACTGAGCCTCTACGGCTACACCACCAAGCGTGATCTGACCGGGATGGGCTCGTTCCTGTTCATGGGCCTGATCGGCATCATCATCGCGAGCCTGGTCAATTTGTTCCTGGCCAGCACGATGCTGCAGTTCATCGTGTCCGTGGTCGGCGTGCTGGTGTTCGCGGGCCTCACCGCCTGGGATACCCAGCGGCTGAAGAACGACTACATCTACGGCTACGCCTCGGCCGGCGGTGACATCGCAGAGCGTGCGGCCATCACCGGCGCGCTGTCGCTGTACCTGAACTTCATCAACCTGTTCACGCTGCTCCTGCAGCTCCTCGGCCAGCGCGACTAAGCGCTTCGACAAGGGAACGGATACGAACCCCGGCCGAGAGGCCGGGGTTTTTGTTTGGGCCGGGGTGCGCCACACGCCCGTAGCCCGGATGGAGCGAAGCGCAATCCGGGACGGGCCTATCTGCGGATACGGCGGCCCCGGATTTCGCTGCGCTCCATCCGGGCTACGAGCGTCACCTCTCCCCTCGTCCTTGCGCAGCGAAGCAATCCAGAGACCCCCCGCGGGCGCATTTCTGGATTGCTTCGCTGCGCTCGCAATGACGGCGGAGAGGCGGCTTCGCCCCCTTCCAGCCGTCCCGGGAAGGCTTTAGTCTTCCTCCCATGTCCGCACCTGAGATCAGGCCCGCCGTCGAGGCCGACCTTCCCGCCATCACCGCCATCTACCAGCAGGCCGTCCGCGAGGGCACCGCGACGTTCGAGCTGGCGCCGCCGGATCTCGCCGAGATGACGCGCCGCTACCGCGCGCTGATCGACGGGGGCTATCCCTATTTCGTCGCCATCCTCGATCGTAGCGTCGCCGGCTATGCCTATGCCGGCGCCTACCGGCCGCGGCCGGCCTACCGCTTCACGGTCGAGAACTCGATCTATCTCGATCCCTCGTTCCACCGCCGCGGCATCGGCTCGTTGCTGCTGGACCGGCTGATCGCCGAATGCGAGGCGCGCGGCTTCCGCCAGATGATCGCGGTGATCGGCGATTCCGCCAATGCCGGCTCGATCGGCGTGCACACGCGCGGCGGCTTCAAGATGATCGGCACGCATCCCAATGTCGGGCTGAAATTCGGCCGCTGGCTCGACACGGTGATGATGCAGCGCGACCTCGGCGAAGGCGCGAGCACGGTGCCGGGGAAGTAGGGACCTTGTAGCCCGGATGGAGCGAAGCGTAATCCGGGACAGGTTCATGCGCAGACCCAGCAGCCCCGGATTGCGCTGCGCTCCATCCGGGCTACGGGATTCCTGCTACACCACCGCCAATTTCCGATCAATCACCAGCAGCACGCGCTCGAGCTCGTGGCCGCGGCGCAGGATCAGGCCGGTCGCCGAGATCACGCTGTACATGCCCTGCTTGCGCGCCAGCCGCGGATCCTTCTCGATGCGATAGATCGGCACCTCCGAGGCGCGGCGGAAGACCGAGAACACCGCGCGGTCCTTCGGGAAGTCGATGGCATAGTCGCGCCACTCGCCGTCGGCGACCATGCGGCCGTAGAGGTTGAGGATGCGGTTCAGTTCCAGCCGGTTGAATGTCACCCGGTTGGGTGGGGCATTCGCAGCGGCGGGGCGCGCCACCGCGCGCTGCTCGCTCGGATCGGCATCCTCCGGCGTCAGACTCATCGCGCGCCTCCTTATCTCGCGGCATGATCGCATCCGCGAAGACCGTCCCCGGAACCGCGGATCATGACAATTGCATGATCGCGCCAACCGTTCCCCGCCGCAAGGGGCTCTTCACTCAACTGATTGAATCGGGGGTGAATCGGAGCACACGCAGGAGTGGAATTCTGTCGCGGCAAACCGTCACGGGATCGTTAGAAGGAATCTTGATATCGCCGCTTTTCCGCCAAGCGCCTGCCGCCCTGCATTGCGAAAAGACCTGTGTGCGTTGACCCGGTCCTTTCGGTTCCGGATTCCTCAGCCCCCAGCCCCCCGGGGCCGTCAGGATCGGGTCTGTACGCGCGACAAGGAGGGCCAACGCAAGTTGGTCCTTTTTGGTTTGTGCCGAGATGTTCCCGGCACGACCAACTTCCCTCTGATTAACGCGAAGGCAACTCTCTCCCCTCATCCTGAGGAGCCGCGAAGCGGCATCTCGAAGGATGGAGGGCCGCGCTACATCAGCCGCCTCGCGCGCGGCGCGGGAGCACGCTCCTCATCATGAGGCGTAAGAGCGAGTACGACGCTAGCGAGAGAAATCGAATCTAGTGCAGCGACGTGTAGGCTGCGCCGAGCATCGCACCCGGCTTCTCACGGCTGCCGTCCTGGACATAGACCACAGCGCCGTCGACGCCCTCGCGCGTGAGATTTTCCAACGGCACCGTCCAGCTTTCCGGACGCCCGTTCCAGTCGCCGACCTTGAGCAGGTTGCGGACGACGTTGTGATAGGTGACCTGCTGTCCGCGATTTTCGCCGCGGCTGATCGCGATCGGCACTGACTTCGTGATCGAGCAGATCCAGACCTCACCGTGCGAGGCCGCCGACTCCTTGCTCGCCGCCACCGAGACGTTGATCTGCTTGCCTGCAAGCGACATCGTCACCGGCACGCTCATTACGCCCGTGCCCTTGTCAGCCTTGCCGATCGCGCTCTCGATGCCGGCGCGATCGCTGCCGATGACATGCGTCGAACCGTTGACCACGACTTGCGGCGTATAGACCTCGCGGTCGCCGCGCATGCGCGAATAGGCGCGCTGCCGCGCCGAGAAGCGCGAATCGGCAAGCGTGTCCTTCCAGCCGAGATAATCCCAATAGTCGATCGGCATGCTCAGCGCGATGATCGACGGGTCGTTGGAGAGATCGCCGATGACCTGGTCGGCGGGCGGGCAGGAGGAGCAGCCCTGCGACGTGAAGAGCTCGACCACGGCGCGGGGCTCAGCCTCGGCGGGACGGATGACGGCGACGATGGCGCAGATACCAAGTGCTCCCGACCAGAGTGCACCGGACCAGCGCGAAACCAGATTAGAAGCCATCATTGCAGTCATGTTTGAACGTCACACCTCGCACGCGTGGGGGAAGATCCTATCGCCTGATGGTCACCGTAGTCTTACGGGCATGGCACATTCTACCGTCCAGGGCGAGGTTTTCCGCCGGGCGGGACCATCGGACGCGTATTCAAAACGCACGAGGGCGGCCTTGTGATAGGCCGCCCTCGTTTAACCTTCTACTCACGTCGCAGTGAGCCACCGTTCACAAATTCGCGCTTAGGCCGCGAGCTTGCGCAGCACATAGTGCAGAATGCCGCCGTTTCGGTAGTAATCGAGCTCGTCCAGCGTATCGATGCGGCAAAGCAGCGAAACCCGCTGCAACGAACCGTCGCCGGAGACGATCTCCGCGGTCAGTTTCTGACGCGGCTTCAGGTCGCCGACCAGGCCGCGCAGCGTGACCTTCTCGTCGCCCTTCAGGCCGAGCGACGACCACGAGGTGCCTTCCTCGAAGGTCAGCGGCAGCACGCCCATGCCGACCAGGTTGGAGCGGTGGATGCGCTCGAAGCTCTGGCAGATCACGGCGCGGACGCCGAGCAGGCGCGTGCCCTTCGCAGCCCAGTCGCGCGAGGAACCGTTGCCGTATTCGGCACCGGCGAACACCACCAGCGGCACCTGCTCCTGCTGGTACTTCATCGCGGCGTCGTAGATCGACATCTGCTCGCCGTCGGGCCAGTGCTTGGTGAGACCGCCTTCCGGGATATTTCCGTCAGCGCCCTTCAGCATGAAGTTCTTGATGCGGATGTTGGCGAAGGTGCCACGCATCATCACTTCATGGTTGCCGCGGCGCGTGCCGTACTGGTTGAAGTCGGCGGGACGCACCTGGTGTTCGCTGAGATATTTGCCGGCGGGCGAAGTGAGCTTGATCGAACCGGCCGGCGAGATGTGGTCGGTGGTGATCTTGTCGCCGAACATGGCGAGGATGCGCGCCTCGACGATGTCGGTGACCGGCTCCGGCTCCTTCTTCATGCCGTCGAAATAGGGCGGGTTCTGCACATAGGTTGAGCTCATGTTCCAGCGATAGGTCTCGCTCTCGACGGTCTTGATCTTGCGCCAGTTGGTGTCGCCCTTGAACACGTCGGCATACTTCTTCTTGAAGATCGACGCGGTCACGAACTTCTTCATGAAGGCGTTGATCTCCTTCGTCGTCGGCCAGATGTCCTTGAGGTACACCGGCTTGCCGTCCTTGCCTTCACCGAGCGGCTCGACGGCGAGGTTCTTGGTGACGCTGCCCGCGAGCGCGTGGGCGACGACCAGCGGCGGCGAAGCCAGATAGTTCGCCTGCACATCCGGCGAGACGCGGCCTTCGAAGTTGCGGTTGCCGGAGAGCACGGCGGCCGCGACGATGCCGTTGTCGTTGATCGACTTCGAGATCTCTTCAGGCAGCGGACCGGAATTGCCGATGCAGGTGGTGCAGCCGAAGCCGACCAGGTTGAAGCCGACCTTGTCGAGATCGGCCTGCAGACCGGAATCGGCGAGATAGGCCGCGACCACCTGGCTGCCCGGGGCGAGCGAGGTCTTCACCCACGGTTTTGCCTTGAGGCCCTTGGCGGCAGCGTTGCGCGCAAGCAGGCCGGCGCCGATCAAGACGCTCGGGTTCGAGGTGTTGGTGCAGGAGGTGATCGCGGCGATCACGACGTCGCCATGACCGATCTCGAAGTTCTTGCCGTCGACGGCAAAGCGCTTCCCGGGCTCTTCGGTCTTCTTGTACTCGGTGCCGAGCGCGAGCGAAAAGCCTTCGGCGACCGACGGCAGCGCGATGCGGCCCTCGGGACGCTTCGGACCGGCCATCGAGGGAACGACGTCGCCGAGATCGAGGGTCAGCGTTTCCGTGAACACCGGATCGGCCGACTTGGCGGTGCGGAACAGGCCCTGCGCCTTGGCATAGGCCTGCACCAGCGCGACGCGCGCCGGAGCGCGGCCGGAGGTCTTGAGGTAGTCGAGCGCAGCGGCGTCGACCGGGAAGAAGCCGCAGGTCGCACCGTATTCGGGGGCCATGTTGGCGATCGTCGCCTTGTCGGCGACGGAGAGGTGGTCGAGGCCGGGACCGAAGAACTCGACGAACTTGCCGACCACGCCGAGCTTGCGCAGCATCTGCGTGACGGTGAGCACGAGGTCGGTCGCGGTGACGCCTTCCTTCATCGCGCCCTTCAGCTTGAAGCCGACGACGTTGGGCAGCAGCATCGACAGCGGCTGACCGAGCATGCAGGCTTCCGCCTCGATTCCGCCGACGCCCCAGCCGAGCACGGCGAGACCGTTGACCATGGTGGTGTGGGAGTCGGTGCCGACCAGCGAGTCGGGATAGGCGACCTCGAAGGTGCCGGTCTTCTTGCCGACCGTCATCTTCTCCTTCTTGGTCCAGACCGTCTGGGAGAGATATTCGAGATTGACCTGATGGCAGATGCCGGTGCCGGGCGGCACGACCGAGAAGTTCGAGAACGCCTTCTGGCCCCACTTCAGGAACTCGTAGCGCTCCTGGTTCTGCTTGTATTCCTCGGTGACGTTCTTGCCGAAGGCCTTGTTGTCGCCGAAGAAATTCACGATCACGGAGTGGTCGATGACGAGGTCGACCGGAACCAGCGGATTGATCTTCTCGGCGTCGCCGCCGAGCTTCTGCATCGCGTTGCGCATCGCGGCGAGGTCGACCACGGCCGGCACGCCGGTGAAATCCTGCATCAGCACGCGGGCCGGGCGGAATGCGATCTCATGCTCCAGCGACTTCTTGCGCAGCCACTTCGACACCGCCACGATGTCTTCCTTCTTGACCGTGCGGCCGTCCTCGTTGCGCAGGAGGTTCTCGAGCAGAACCTTCATCGAATAGGGGAGTTTCGAAATTCCCTTCAGACCATTCTTCTCGGCCGTGGGCAGGCTGTAATAGACATAGGTCTTGGCGCCGACCTTGAGGGTCTTTTTGCATTTGAAGCTGTCGAGCGAGGTCATGTAGGAAATCCCAATTGTTAGTTATACCCGGCAAGGGGTATTTTAACACCGTCAGCGAGTCCGGCTGGGTCGCTTGCAGGGGCAGGTTGAGTTGCTGCATCAAGTAGTTCCGGGCTTATAGAAGCTTTCTAACCGCGCCGCCACAGCCACAATCGTGCCGCAGCAATCCGCGAGCCAAAAATTCCCATGCGCTACCCCAAGATTTCCTGAGGCCAGGCTTTGAGCGGATTGAACCAAGACAAGATGCAGCTGTCCGGACGCGGGGTCGTCTGCGTGCGCGGCGGCCGCGAGGTGTTTTCCGGGCTCGATTTCGAGGCTGTCGCCGGCGAGGCCGTGGCGGTCGTGGGCCGCAACGGCTCGGGCAAGACCTCGCTGCTGCGGCTGATCGCGGGCCTGCTGATTCCGGCCGGCGGGACAATCGCGCTCGCCGGCGGCGATGCCGAGCTGACGCTGCCGGAGCAGTGCCACTATCTCGGCCATCGCGACGCCCTGAAGCCGGCGCTGAGCGTGGCGGAAAACCTGTCATTCTGGGCTGATTTTCTGGGCGGCGAGCGCAGTGATACGGCCAAGAGCCTCGCCATCGTCGGGCTCGATCACGCCACTCATTTGCCCGCGGCCTTCCTGTCCGCCGGCCAGCGCCGCCGCCTGTCGCTGGCCCGGCTGCTGACGGTGCGCCGCCCGGTCTGGCTGCTGGACGAGCCGACCACGGCGCTGGATGTGGCCGGCCAGGGCATGTTCGAGGGCCTGATGCGGGAGCATCTGGCGCGCGGCGGCCTGATCATCGCGGCGACCCATGCGCCGCTGGGGATCGATTCGCGGGAGCTGAGGATTGGGGGTGCAGCATGATTCCGACGGACCCTCAGTTTTCCAAGCGGCCGGGCCCAGCTCTCTCCGAGGGTCAGGGAGAGGGGTGCGGCACGGCGTGCTCTATCGGCTCAAGCGGTTGGGAAGCGGTTGCTCTGTTGCGGACAATCTGCCCAAAACAGAAATCTCTCCCAGGGCTACCCATCTCCCCCGCCCTCCCCCGCATCCGCCTTCGCCAAGGCTTCGGCGGACAAGAGGGGGGAGGGAGCGCAGTTTGCCTGGGGCACGAGTCAGGCTCCCACGGTTGCCTCGCCATCGGATACTCCCCATGACCGCCCTGTCCGCCCTCATCCGCCGGGACATCCGGATCGCGCTCCGCGTCGGCGGCGGGGCATTGATCGGCGTGCTGTTCTTCCTGACCGTGGTGGTGCTGATGCCGTTCGCGGTGGGGCCGGATCTGGCGCTGCTGTCGCGGCTGGGGCCGGCGATCCTGTGGCTCGGCGCGCTGCTGGCGAGCCTGCTCACCCTGGACCGTTTGTTTATGGCCGACCACGAGGACGGCTCGCTCGACCTGATCACGATGAGCCGGACGCCGTTGGAACTCGCCTGCGCCGCCAAGGCGCTGGCGCATTGGCTGGCCGCAGGCCTGCCACTGATTGTCGCAACCCCGGTGCTCGGCCTGCTGCTCAACCTCGACATGGTCGCGACCGGAGCGGTGGCGCTGACGCTGCTGGCCGGTACGCCGGCGCTGACCTTCACCGGCATGATCGGCGCGGCGCTCGCGGTGACGCTGCACCGGGGCGGACTGTTGATGGCCGTGCTGGTGCTGCCGCTATCGATCCCGGTGCTGATTTTCGGGGTCGCGGCCTCGCAGGCCGTGATCGTCGGTCCGATGACGTTCGGCGCGCCGTTCTCGATCCTGTGCGCGCTGTCGCTGGTCAGCCTCGTCATCGGCCCTTTCGCGGCGGCGGCGAGCCTGCGCCATGGTCTCGACTGAAATGGCCTGGATTGCCCTTGACCCCGATCAACTTTCGCTGCGCGCTTTTATGCTGATTGCGTGAGTGCTGACCTGTGATTATCAGAATACCATGACGCTGATCGATCTCGCCAATCCGACACGGTTCCTCGCGCTGACGGCGCGGCTGCTGCCGTGGCTTGTGGCCGCGACCGTCATCCTGCTCACCATCGGCCTCTACCAGTCCGCCCTCGCGCCCGACGACTACCAGCAGGGCGCGACGGTGAAGATCATGTTCATCCACGTGCCCAACGCCTGGCTGTCGATGTTCGTCTGGGGCGTGATGAGCATCGCCTCATTGGGCACGCTGGTGTGGCGGCATCCGCTCGCCGACGTCGCCGCCAAAGCCGCCGCGCCGATCGGCGCCGCCTTCACCTTCCTCGCGCTGCTCACGGGATCGCTGTGGGGCCGGCCGATGTGGGGCACCTATTGGGAATGGGACGCGCGGCTGACCTCGGTGCTGATCCTCTTCCTGATGTATCTCGGCCTGATGGCGCTGTGGCGCGCGGTCGAGGATCCCTCGCGCGCGGCGCGCGCCGCCGCGGTGCTGACGCTGGTCGGCGCGATCAACCTGCCGATCATCAAGTTCTCGGTCGATTGGTGGAACACGCTGCACCAGCCGGCGTCGGTGATGCGCATGGGCGGCTCGACGCTCGACAAGTCGTTCCTGATTCCGCTGCTGCTGATGGCCATCGCGTTCACGCTGCTGTTCGTCACGTTGCACCTGGCGGCGATGCGCAACGAGATCCTGCGCCGCCGCGTCCGCTCCTTGCAGATGATGCAAGCGAGCCAGAAGGCCGCATGACGATGTCACTTGGTCCCTACGCGTCCTTCATCGTGACGTCCTATGCCGCGGCCGCGCTCGTCGTCGTGATCCTGATCGGCTGGATCGTGCTCGACCATCGCAGCCAGACCGAGCGCCTGCGCGAGCTCGACCGCAGCGGCGTCACGCGCCGCTCCGGACGCAGCGCAACGGACACGCCGTGAGCGACCAATCATGAGCGATCAACCGACGTCCGCTCCGCCGCAGCGCCGCACCTTCCTGATGGTGCTGCCGCTGATCGCCTTCATCGCCCTGGCGCTGCTGTTCTGGTTCCGGCTCGGCAGCGGTGATCCCTCGCGGATTCCCTCCGCGCTGATCGGCCGGCCGGCGCCGCAGACCGCGCTGCCGCCGCTCGAGGGATTGCAGGCCGACAATTCGCAGGTGCCGGGCCTCGATCCCGCCGCGTTCAAGGGCAAAGTCAGTCTCGTCAATGTCTGGGCGTCCTGGTGCGTGCCCTGCCATGACGAGGCGCCGCTGCTGACCGAGCTCGCCAAGGACAAGCGCTTCCAGCTCGTCGGCATCAACTACAAGGACGCGGCCGACAACGCGCGCCGTTTCCTCGGCCGCTACGGCAACCCGTTCGGCCGCGTCGGCGTGGATGCCAACGGCCGCGCCTCGATCGAATGGGGCGTCTATGGCGTGCCGGAGACGTTCGTGGTCGGGCGCGAAGGCACCATCGTCTACAAGCTGGTCGGACCGATCACGCCGGACAATCTGCGCACGGTGCTGCTCCCGCAGATGGAGAAGGCGTTGAAGGGGAGCTAGCGCCGCTCTCGTGCCCCGGACGCTGCGCAGCACGAAGTGATGCGCTGCAGAGCCGGGGCCCATGTCACCGCACCGGCATTCTTGGAGAGAGTCTGGGTCCCGGCTCGCGCTTCGCGCGTCCGGGACACGAGACCGTCACCCCTTCCTTACATCCCCCGCCTCGGCCTCGCTCGCCTCCAGCGACGCCGGCTCGATCCCGTAGCGCTTGGTCAGCGGCATCTGGGCGATGGCGAAGATCATCGTGATCGGCGTGACGCCGAACACCTTGAAGTTCACCCAGAAGTCCGTGCTCTGGGTACGCCAGACGATCTCGTTGAGCACCGCCATGCCGGCGAAGAACAGCGCCCAGCGCAGTGTGAGGATGCGCCAGCCCTGCGGGGTCAGGTTGAACATCTGGTCGAACATCACGGCGATGAAGGAGCGGCCGAACAACAGCCCGCCGCCGAGGATCGCCGCGAACAGGCCGTAGATGATGGTCGGCTTGACCTTGATGAAGGTCTCGTCGTGCAGCACCAGCGTCAACGTGCCGAACACCAGCACGATCACGCCTGTCACGATCGCCATGATCGGGATGTGGCGCGTCACCACATAGGACGCGATCATCGCCGCCACGATCGCGACCATGAAGGCGCCGGTCGCGGCAAACAGATTGAACTTCGCATTCACGAAGAAGAACACGAGCAGCGGACCGAGCTCGGTCGCGAGCTTGAACAGCGGATGCGGCTGGGTCTTGTCCATTCTCAGCTTTCGATTCCGGCGATCGCACGAGCGAAATCGCGCGCAGTGAACGGCGCGAGATCGTCGACGCCTTCGCCGACGCCGATGAAATGCACCGGCAGTTTGAATTTCTCCGCGAGCGCCACCAGGATGCCGCCGCGCGCGGTGCCGTCGAGCTTCGTCATCACGAGGCCGGTGACCCCCGCCGTGCGATGGAAGGCCTCGACCTGCGACAGCGCGTTCTGGCCGACCGTAGCATCAAGCACCAGCAAGACGGCATGCGGCGCAGTGTCGTCCACCTTGCGGATCACGCGCACAACCTTTTCGAGCTCGTTCATCAGCTCGGCCTTGTTCTGCAGGCGGCCGGCGGTGTCGATCAGGAGCACGTCGATGGCCTGCTCCTTCGCCGCCGTCAGCGCGTTGAAGGCGAGGCTTGCCGAATCCGAGCCCTGCGTACCCGCGATGACCGGCGTCCTGGTGCGCTCGCCCCAGACCTTGAGCTGCTCGATGGCTGCCGCGCGAAACGTGTCGCCGGCGGCCAGCATCACCTTGCGGCCTTCGGATGCGAATTTTTGCGAGAGCTTGCCGATGGTCGTGGTCTTGCCGGAACCGTTGACGCCGACCACGAGGATGACGAACGGCTTCTTGGCCGCGTCGATCTCGAGCGGCTTTGCCACCGGCGCCAGCACCTTCTCGACCTCGGTGGCGACGACGTCCTTGACCTCGTCCGCCGATATCGCCTTGTCGTAGCGCCCCGTGCCGACGGCGTCCGCGATCCGCACCGCGACCGAGGTGCCGAGGTCGGCGCGCAGCAGCACGTCCTCGATGTCGTCGAGCATGGCGCGGTCGAGCTTGCGCTTGGTGACGAGGTCGGCGACCGCGGTCCCGAGCGAGGACGAGGTGCGCTTCAGCCCGTTGGACAGGCGGCGCCACCAGCTCAGCTTGGGGGGATCTGACGTGGTATCGTTCATGGTGGCGGTGTGTTAGCCGTTCCCGCTGTTAAACGAAAGTCTTGCAATTGCTCGATGTTCCCGAATTGACCGCCGACGAGATCCTGGCGCGCGTGCTCCATCGCGACGGGCTGATGCTGGTCATCGACAAGCCCGCCGGCCTGCCGGTGCATCGCGGCCCCAAGGGCGGGGCCAATCTGGAAACGTCGTTCGACGCGCTTCGTTTCGGCCTGCCGCGGCCGCCGGTGCTGGCCCACCGGCTGGACAAGGACACCTCCGGTTGCCTCGTGCTCGGCCGCCATCGCAAGGCGACCGCCTCGCTCGGCCTCCTCTTCAAGCACGGCAAGATCGGCAAGACCTACTGGACCGTGGTCGAGGGCGGCCCTGCCGAGGACGAAGGCACCATCGACATGCCGCTCGGCCGGCTCAATGCCGAGCGCGGTTGGTGGCAGAAGCCGGACCCGGAAGGGCAGAAAGCCATCACAAATTGGAAGGTGATGGGCCGGGGCGACGGGCTGACCTGGCTCGCCATGGAACCGGTGACCGGCCGAACCCATCAATTGCGGGTGCATTCGGCCGCGACCGGCTGGCCGATCTTCGGCGATAACATTTACGGCAACGGCCCGCGCTTCGGCGAGCCGCGGCTGCATCTGCATTCCCGCGAGATCGTGGTGCCGATCTCCCGGAATAAGGAGCCGATCCGCGTGGTCGCGCCGGCCCCGCCCCACATGCATGAGAAGCTCCGCGCCTGTGGGTGGAATGGGGAATAGTTTTGGCCCCTCATGGTAAGGACGCGCGTCAGCGCCGTCTCGAACCATGAAGGCCCGACTGTCGCCCGCGGCCATCCTTCGAGACGCCCGCTTCGCGGACTCCTCAGGATAAGGAGCAGAGGCCGGTCGGGGAGCAAATCAGTGCTCGCCTTCCGCCCCGTGGTTTACGAAACGTTCAGTGCTCGTCTCTATTGATAGCGATTGCTTAGAACAAGCTTCCGTCATTCGCTCAGGACGAGCAACGCGTCATGTCCACGGCCGAGTTTTCGATCATCGATGAAGTCGAATCCGCGATTCGGCTCGGCTCGGCGGAAAAGGGCCTGGAAACGGCCCGCCGCGTCACCGACCTCTTCCTCTCCTCCGCCGGAAGTTTTGACAACGAGCAGATCGCGCTGTTCGACGACGTGCTCGAACGCCTGATCGGCACCATCGAGCTGCGCGCCATCGCCGACATGGGCGCACGAATTGCGCTGGCCGAGATCAGCGCGCAGCTCGCGCCGATCGCGCAGGCGCCGCCCTCCGTGATTCGTCGCCTCGCCAATAATGACGAGATTCGCATCGCCGGCCCCGTGCTCCAGGAATCCGCGCGCCTCGACGATGGCGAGCTGGTGAAGATCGCGTCCAGCAAGGGCGAGTCGCACCTGCTCGCGGTCGCCGGGCGCTGGTGGCTCAAGGAGATCGTCACCGACGCGCTGCTGGCGCGGCGCTATCCCAGCGTCAGCCGGCGGCTTGCCGCCAATCCCGGCGCGCGCGTTTCCGGAAACGGATTTGCCGTCATCGTCGGGCAGGCGGAGGCCGATCCCGAGCTCGCCGTGAGCGTCGGCGTCCGCGTCGACCTGCCGTCCGACTTGCGCCGCCGGTTGCTGCGCTCTGCGACGGATGCCGTGCGCACCCGGCTGCTGTCGCGCGCACCGCCGCATCTGTTCGAGGAGATCCAGGGCGCGATCGCCGCCGTGACCGTCGGTGTCGAGCGCGAGATGTCGGCCGTGCGCGATTTCGAAGGCGCCAAGCGGGCCATCGCAAATCTCAAGGCGACGGGCCAGCTGACCGAGGCGACGCTGCTCGGCTTCGCCACGCAGCGGCGCTATGAGGAAGCCGTGGCTGCCCTGGCGGCGCTGTCCGGATCAACCGTCGAAGTGATTCGCCCGTTGATGCAGAGCCTGCGCGAGGACGGCCTGCTGGTGCCATGCAAGGCGGCCCAGCTCAGCTGGGAAACCACAGCCGCCGTGCTCGAGAGCCGCTTTGCCACCGGCGCGATGAAACCCGCTGATATCGCGAGGGCGAAAAGCAATTACGCGCGAATGACGTCGGAGAACGCGCGGCGGACGCTGCGATTCTGGCAGGTGCGGGCGTTGTAGGTTTGCTCCGCCGTCATTGCCCGCGAAAGCGGGCAATCCAGTATTCCAGAGACGGCAGCGATAGAACCGAGGAGCCGCGGCGTACTGGGACGCCCGGTCAAGCCGGGCGACGACACTGCCTATACAGTCAGCCGCTCGCCATCGCTGCCGGCAATCATCAGCGGCACCACACGGCCAATACGTTCGCCCGCGATCGCCACCGGCAGATAATGCTCCGTGCGGCCCTGGCTGCCGCTCTCGATCAGCACATCGCGCGTGGCGCCGGCCTCGGCTTGCAGCCGCCGTCGTAATGCCACTTCGCCCGCCGCACGCAGCCGCTTCGCACGCTCCTTGATCGCACCGCCCGCGACCTGCGGCATCCGCGCGGCCGGCGTGCCGGGGCGCGGCGAATACGGGAAGACGTGCAGGAACGTCAGGCCGCACTCCTCCACGAGATCCAGCGAGCGCGAAAACATCTCCTCGGTCTCGGTCGGAAAGCCCGCGATGACGTCGGCGCCGAAGGCGATATCCGGACGCAGGCGGCGGACCTGATCGCAGAACGCGATCGCGTCGTGGCGCGAATGCCGCCGTTTCATGCGCTTCAAAATCATGTCGTCGCCGGATTGCAGCGACAGGTGCAGATGCGGCATCAGGCGCGCATCGTCGCCGATGGCATCCAGCAGATCGGCATCGGCCTCGATCGAATCGATCGAGGAGATACGCAGGCGCTTCAGCTCCGGCACATGCCGCAAGATCTGCTTCGTCAGCATGCCGAGTCTCGGTGCACCCGGCAGGTCGGCGCCATAGCTGGTGAGGTCCACACCGGTCAGCACGATCTCGGCATGGCCGCGCGCGACCAGCGCCCGCACCTGATCGACCACCGCGCCCATCGGCACCGAGCGTGAATTGCCGCGGCCATAGGGGATGATGCAGAACGTGCAGCGATGGTCGCAGCCGTTCTGCACCTGCACGAACACGCGCGGCAAGCCGCTCGCAAAGCCGTCGATCAGATGCGGCGCCATCTGCTTCACCGCCATGATGTCGCTGACGGCGATTTTTTCGCTCGCACCGAGATCGAACGCGGCACGCGCATCGCGCCAGACTTCGCTGCGCATCTTGTCGTCATTGCCGAGGACGCGATCGACCTCGGCCATGTCTGCGAATATCCGGCTCTGCGTCTGCGCCGCACAGCCGGTGACGACGATGCGCGCACCCGGCCGTTCGCGCTTCAATTTGCGGATCGACTGGCGCGCCTGCGCCACCGCTTCGTTGGTGACGGCGCAGCTGTTGATAACGATGGTGTCGGAAAGGCCCGCGCCCTCGGCCTCGCGGCGGATCAGTTCGGCCTCGAAGGCATTGAGGCGGCAGCCGAAGGTGACGACGTCGACGGCCATCAGCCGACCGGCGCGAACAGCGCCGGATCGAAGGAGCCCTCATATTCGAAGGTCGCGGGGCCCGTCATCAGCACGTGGTCGTCGCTTTCACGCCATTCGATCCCGAGCTTGCCGCCGGGCAACGTGATCTCGACATTGCGCTCGGTGCGCTTCAGCCGCGCGGCAGCGACCGCGGTCGCGCAGGCCGCCGAACCGCAAGCTCTGGTCAGGCCCGCGCCACGCTCCCAGGTGCGGATCGTGACGTGCTGGGGATCGACGATGTGGGCGAGCGTGATGTTGGCGCGTTCGGGGAAGATCGGGTGATTTTCCAGCAGCGGACCGAAACGCTCGAGATCGTAGGCGTTGACGTCCTCGACCCAGAAGATCGCATGCGGATTGCCCATGCTCACCACCGAGGGCGAATGCAGGATCGGATTGTCGATCGGCCCGATCTGCAATTCAATGTAGCGGGTGTCGCGAAACTCTTCCGCCAGCGGAATCTCCTGCCAGCCGAACTTCGGCGCGCCCATATCGACTGTATAGAGATCGGGCGCCGGGCCCTGCCAGCAATTGAGCAGGCCCGCGGCGGTCTCGAACGTTGCCGTGGTCTGCCCGGTCTTCTCGAAGATGCGCCGCACCACGCAGCGCATGCCGTTACCGCAGGCGCCGGCCTCGGAGCCGTCATTGTTATAGATGCTGATGAAGGCCTCGGTACCGTCGAACCGCGGCTTCCGGAGCACCATGAGCTGGTCGTAGGGTACGCCGCCCGGCGCGGACGCGACCGCGCGGGCGTCGTCCGGCGTCACCGGCGCGGCGGAATCACGCATGTCGACAACGACGATCTCGTTGCCGATGCCGTTCATCTTGGCAAATGCGTGGTTGGCCAGAACGCTCATGAAATGTCCCGAATTTCGCCTGCCTTATATGGCGATCCTTGGTGGCTTGGCCAGTGATTTGCCGCCGTGGCCATGACGCATCTGTCATGGGACGAATTCGGCACTCGCGTGTTAGAACGGCGCGGTTCGCGCGATCCGGGACGCGCGGTCGGCTCAGGGCCTTGGGGACGTAAGGCCTTGGCGCATAAGCCCTTGGGGAGAATAGAATGAATCGTTTTTGTCGCCTCGCACTGCTCGCGCTGATCCCGGCAGCGACCATGTCGTTTGGCGTGCCCGGCGCTCTGGCGCAGACCCCGAGCCCGGCGCCCGCCGCGTCGGCCAGCCCTTCGCCCGCTCCGTCGGCCTCGCCCGCCCCGGCCGCGAGTGCCGCACCTGCGCCCGCGGCAGCGCCCGCTCCGGCGCCATCGCCTGCGGCCAGCGCTTCACCCTCACCCGCTCCGGCGGCCCCACCGCCCGCTGCGGCCGCGACGCCCGCTCCGGTGCAGACCGCCGATCCCTTCGGCCTGGAGACCACGCTCGAGCCGAAGAAGGTCCTGATGGTCAAGGGCACCGCCAATTGGGATTCGGCCTTCGACACGCTGATCGACGCCTTCAAGGCGCTGAACACGCTGCTGGACAAGCAGGGCATCAAGCCCGCCGGCAATTCGATGATCGTCTACACCTCGACCGACGACACCGGCTTCACCTTCCTGGCCGAGATCCCGGTCGAGCAGGACCCGAAGAACCTGCCCAAGGACATGAGCATCGGCAAATCGCCGGAAGGCAAGGCGTTGAAATTCGTCCATCGCGGCTCCTACGACAACATGGACAACACCTATGAGGCGATCACCAATCACCTCGACGACAAGAAGCTGGAAGCCAAGGACACCTTTATCGAGGAGTACCTCACCGATCCCCTGAAGACGGCGGAGGACAAGCTCGTGATCAACGTGTTCGTGCCATTGAAGTGAGAGAGATGAAGAAGCCTGCCGTCCTTTTTACGTCCCTTGCCGCCGCTTTCGCCGCCACGCTGCTGGCGACGCCCGCACGCGCGGACGATTTTCCCTCCGCGATCTCGGTGAGCGGCGAAGCCCTGATCTCCGCGGCACCCGATCTCGCGCAGATCGACGCCGGCGTCGCCAACGACGCCAAGACGGCGAAGGAAGCCTCCGACGCCAACAACGCCGCGATGAGCAAGGTGCTGCTGGCGCTGAAGGGCGCCGGCATCGCCGAGAAGGACTATCAGACCTCGCGCCTGTCCTTGCAGTCGCAATACGGCCAGAACAAATCCACCGGCGCTTCGCCCCTGGTCGGCTTCCGCGCCTCTAACCGCGTCACCGTGAAGATCCGCGACGTGACCAAGGTCGCTGGCATCATCGATACGCTGGTCGGCGCCGGCGCCAACGACATCGGCAACATCTCCTTCGAGGTGACGCAGGCCTCAAAACTGCTCGACGACGCCCGCGTGCAGGCGGTCGTGGACGCCCGCCGCAAGGCCGAGATCTACGCCAAGGCCACCGGCGTCACGCTCGGCTCGCCGCTCAGCGTATCCGAGGGCGGCGCTCCGGTGCCGCTGTTCAAGGCAAGAATGGCGACCGCGCCGATGGCGGCGCCCGCGGCCGTCGCGCCGGGCGAGGAAACGCTGTCGGTGACGGTGAATGTGAGCTGGGCGATTATACGCCCTGAGGGCAAGTAAGCCGTAAGAGGCACACTGCCCACTACGAGTACAGCTGTCGTCCCCGCGAAGGCGGGGACCCATAACCACAGGGAGTGGTTATGACGCGACGCAGGTAACTCCGAGTCTCCGCCAAACCACTCCCTGTGGTTATGGGTCCCGGATCTGCGCTTCGCTTGTCCGGGACGACAGCGGAGATTGACGCTGAGTCTCCGCTAAATCTCCACCACCTGCCCCGGCTTCATCGCCACAAACCGCTCCTGCGGAATCATCGCGGCATCGAGCGCTTCGACCAGCGCCTTCGCCGGCGCGTCGATCGCTTCATCCGTCAGCTGGAACGTGCCGTGATGATGCCCGAGCGCGGCTTGCGCGCCGCAATCGGCCAGCGCCTTCACGGCGTCTTCCGGATTCATGTGCTGGTCTCGCATGAACCAGCGCGGTTCGTAGGCGCCGATCGGGAGGATCGCCAGACGCAGCTGCCCGTGCTTCTCGGCGACGCGGCGAAAGTGCCCGCCGTCGCCATAACCGGAATCGCAGACGACGTAGATTTTTCCCGCCGGCGTCTCCAGCACGAAACTCGCCCACAGCGCCTTGTTGCGATCGAACATGCCGCGCGCCGACCAGTGCCGGGTCGGCACCAGCGTCACGGCGATGCCGCGGCCGAGCTCAACGCGGTCGTGCCAGTCAAACGCTTCGGCCTTGATGGTGGAATCGGAACTGCGCATCGTGACGTCGTTGCCGAGCGGCGTCACGACGCGCGGGGCAAAATTCTTGGCGAGCCGCGACAGCGTCGCAATGTCCAGATGATCGTAGTGCCCGTGCGAGACCAACACGACGTCGATCTTCGGCAACTTCTCGAACGCGATACCGGGGTCGTTGTGCCGCTTCGGTCCGGCAAAACTGACGGGCGAGACCCGCGAGGACCAGACGGGATCGACGAGGATGTTGAGGCCGCCGGCCTGGATCAGCCAGCTGGCGTGGCCGACGAAGGAGAGCCGCACCTTGTCGCCCTCGACACGCTCCGGCGGCGTGTCGGCTTGGGGGTTGGGCACCCAGTCGGGCCAGTCTGCGCGTTGCCCCCGGCCACCTAATTGCCACCGCAGCACCTCACCGAGCGATCTCGGTGGCGCCCCGTCGGGATCGAAGAAGGTCAGGCCGTCAAAATGGTCGGAGGCGGGGCCGTCATAGGTTTTCATGCGGGACATCCAGAGGGGCGGAACACCGACCAGCGCGGCGCCACCGGCGAGCAATCCAAAGAGGCGGCGGCGGGTGATCGGCACAAGCGGGCTTCAGGGATGGTAACGGAGGTAAATCATCACATTCTATATGGGCGGAGCCCGAGCAAAAGGAACTGGCCGCCAAAAGTTCCGTATTTTCAGAGCCTTGCCCTGGCAAAGGCACCCCGGCACCCTAACTTTCCTTGACTTTTGGGCGGGAGCGGCGTTTAACCCCGCCACTTTCTCGGAAAGGGCTTTCTTTTCGACCCGCCCACTGGCCCTGGAGGCCAGAGGCCAACGCCCGACAGCGCTGTGCGCCCTCGGGCGCAAAGGTGTTTGGAAGATCGCTTGCTTAGGAAGTGGTCATCGCCCGACTTGATCGGGCGATCCAGTATCCCAGAGGCAGCTCGGCTGAACCGAGGTGCCGCGGCGTACTGGATGCCCCGGTCAAGCCGGGGCATGACAGTGGTGAACGCGGCAACCCTGCGCGAGCAGGACAAGGGACAACGGCATTGTTCGACAATCTGTCGGAACGGCTTGGTGGCATTCTCGATCGTCTGACGGGGCGCGGTGCGCTGACCGAAAAGGACGTCGACGCCGCGATGCGCGAGGTGCGCCGCGCGCTGCTGGAGGCCGACGTCGCGTTAGAGGTGGTGCGCAGCTTCACCGAACGCGTCCGCGAGCAGGCGATCGGCGCCACCGTCGTCAAGTCGGTCACGCCCGGCCAGATGGTGGTCAAGATCGTCCATGACGAGCTGATCAACACGCTCGGCGCCGAAAGCCAGACCATCGACGTCAATTCCGTGCCGCCGG
Organism: Bradyrhizobium sp. Mp27; assembly: GCF_029953005.1. Lineage (NCBI taxonomy): Bacteria > Pseudomonadati > Pseudomonadota > Alphaproteobacteria > Hyphomicrobiales > Nitrobacteraceae > Bradyrhizobium > Bradyrhizobium sp. Mp27. Next base: position 53,422 of record NZ_JASAUS010000015.1, read on the forward strand.
TACCGATCATGATGGTCGGTCTGCAAGGCTCCGGTAAAACCACCACCACCGCGAAGCTCGCCCGCCGCCTGGTCCAGCGCGACAAGCGCAAGGTGCTGATGGCTTCCCTCGACGTCTACCGTCCGGCGGCGATGGAGCAGCTGGCCGTGCTCGGCCGCGACCTCGACATTCCCACCTTGCCGATCGTGGCGGGCCAGCAGCCGCCGCAGATCGCGAAGCGCGCACTCGAAGCCGGCAAGCTCGGCGGCTACGACATCGTGCTGCTCGACACCGCCGGCCGCACCACGCTCGACGAAGACATGATGGCGGAAGCGGCTGCGATCAAAGCCGCTGCGAACCCGCATGAAGTGCTGCTGGTCGCCGACAGCCTCACCGGCCAGGACGCCGTGAATCTTGCCCGCGCCTTCGATCAGCGCGTCGGGCTCACCGGCATCGTGCTGACACGAGTCGACGGCGACGGCCGCGGCGGCGCGGCGCTGTCGATGCGCGCCGTCACCGGCAAGCCGATCAAACTGATCGGCACTGGTGAAAAGACCGATGCGCTGGAAGATTTCCATCCCGATCGTATCGCCGGCCGCATCCTCGGCATGGGCGACGTGGTGTCGCTGGTCGAACGAGCCGCCGCCAACATCGACGCCGAGAAGGCCGCGCGCACCGCCGAGCGCATGCGCAAGGGTCAGTTCGACCTCAACGACATGCGCGAGCAGCTGTTGCAGATGGCGAACATGGGCGGCATCAGCGGCTTGATGGGCATGATGCCCGGCATCGCCAAGATGAAGAACCAGATCGCGGCCGCCGGCATCGACGACAAGATCCTGAAGCGCCAGGTCGCGGTGATCGATTCCATGACGCGCGACGAGCGCCGTCATCCCGACCTGCTCAAGGCCAGCCGCAAGAAGCGCATCGCCGCAGGAAGCGGCCAGAGCGTCGAACAGGTCAACAAGCTGCTCAAGATGCACCGGAACATGGCCGACGTGATGAAGGCCATGGGCTCGGGCAAGCGCGGCCCGCTCGCCGGCATCGCACAGGCGATGGGCTTTGGCGGCGGCATGAAGCCGCCCTCGCCGGAAGAGATGAAGGCAATGCAGGAGAAGATGCAGAGCGGCGGCGGGCAGGGTCTGCCCAGCCTGCCGAAGGATCTGCCGCCCGGTCTTCGCTCCGGCCTACCGAATTTGCCGGGGCTTACGGGCCTCAGCGGCAAGCCGACCCTTCCGGGGCTCGGCGGTTTTCCCGGCAAGAAGAAATGAGGAATTCGTCGCGGGGGATCGCAAGCGTCCCGCGCAACGCGGAATACCAATCAACCGAACAAAACGTACTTTGAAGGAGAACTAGATGTCCGTCGTTATCCGCCTCGCTCGTGCAGGCACCAAGAAGCGCCCCGTCTATCACGTCGTCGTCGCCGATTCGCGCTTTCCCCGCGATGGCCGCTTCATCGAGCGTCTCGGTTATTTCAACCCGCTGCTGCCGAAGGACAACGAGGCCCGCCTCAAGCTCGACATGGACAAGGTGAAGGCCTGGGTCGCCAAGGGTGCGCAGCCGTCGGACCGCGTGGCGCGTTTCCTCGACGCCGCCGGCGTCAAGAAGCGCGAAGCGCGCAACAACCCGCAGAAGGCCGTGCCGCGCAAGGAGCGCAAGGCGCAGGCCGAAGCCGCTGCGAAGGGTTAAGGCCAGACCATGTCGGCGCTGGTCTGCGTCGCGCGGATCGGCGCCGCACATGGTGTGCGCGGTGCGGTCAAATTATGGACCTTCACCGAAGATCCCTTTGCCATCAAACGGTACGGGCCGCTTCTGTCCAAGGACGGCAAGCGCCAGTTCGAGGTCGCGCAGGCGCGCGAAGCCAGGGATCATCTGGTCGCGACGTTCAAGGGCGTCACGACCCGCGATGAGGCCGAGCGCCTCAACGGCATCGAGCTCTACGTCGCGCGCGAAAAGCTGCCCGCGACCGACGCGGACGAATATTACCACACCGACCTGATCGGGCTCGCCGCCGTCACCACCGACGGCGACGCGCTCGGCCGCGTGCTCGCGATCCACAATTTCGGCGCCGGCGACATCATCGAGATCGCGCCGCCAAAAGGCACGACGATACTGCTGCCGTTCACAAACGCGGTGGTGCCGGAAGTCGATCTCACAGGCGGACGCGTCGTGATCGCGCTGCCGCAGGAGATCGAGGGCGAGGACAAGGACGAAGCCCTATCCACGGGTCGTCCCCGCGAAGGCGGGGACCCATAATCACAGGCCGTGGTTTTTTGGCTAAGCTGGTAGCCTCGATCATCGCAAAGCGAAGTGCGGTGGTTATGGGTCCCGGGCTCGCGCTTCGCGCGCCCGGGGACGGCAAGAACTGAGATCCGATGACCAACCCCTCACCCTGGCGCGCGACGGTGCTGACGCTGTTTCCGGAGATGTTTCCGGGGCCGCTCGGCGTCAGCCTGGCCGGCCGGGCGCTGGCTGGCGGGCTCTGGGAGCTCGAGGCGCGGGACATCCGGGCCTCCGCCACCGACCGGCATCGGAGCGTCGATGACACCCCGGCCGGCGGCGGACCGGGCATGGTGCTGCGGGCCGATGTTCTGGCGGCGGCGATCGATGCCGCCGCGATCAGCGCGGACCGGCCGAAACTGCTGATGAGCCCGAGGGGTCGGCCATTGACCCAGGCCCGGGTAATGGAGCTGGCCGAGGGTCCGGGCCCCCTGATCGTCTGCGGACGGTTCGAGGGGGTAGACCAGCGGGTGATCGACGGACGGGGCCTGGAGGAGGTCTCGATCGGCGACTACGTGCTGTCCGGGGGCGAAATCGCCGCCTTGGCCCTGATCGACGCCTGCGTCCGGCTGCTGCCCGGCGTGATGGGCAAGGAGGCCTCGGGAACCGAGGAAAGCTTCTCGGAGGGCCTGCTCGAATACCCCCAATACACCCGTCCGCAGCTGTTCGAGGGCACGCCGATCCCGGAGACCCTGACCTCCGGCGACCACGCCAAGGTTGCAGCCTGGCGGCGGGCACAATCCGAGGCCCTGACGGCGGCCCGGCGGCCTGATTTATGGGCCCAAATCCCGGCCAAAGCGCCGAATCGGGCCGGACGCCAAAAAACGCCAAAAAACAAGACAGACGGGTGACAAACGCTCCGGCTTGCCTTATAGGAGCGGCCACATCCGCAATAGCTGGATCGACGAATTTCGCGCAGCCCCCACCCTGCGGCTGGGCGCGCCGATGGAGATTTACCCATGAACCTGATCAAGCAGCTCGAGCAAGAGCAATTCGACAAGCTCTCGGCCGGCAAGGACATCCCGGAGTTCGGACCCGGCGATACCGTGATCGTCAACGTCAAGGTCGTCGAAGGCGACCGTACCCGCGTGCAGGCCTATGAAGGCGTCTGCATCGGCCGTTCCGGCGGCGGGCTCAATGAGAGCTTCACCGTCCGCAAGATCTCCTATGGCGAGGGTGTCGAGCGCGTGTTCCCAGTGCTCTCCCCGATGATCGACTCGATCAAGGTGGTGCGCCGCGGCAAGGTGCGTCGTGCCAAGCTCTATTACCTCCGCAACCTTCGCGGCAAGTCGGCCCGCATCGTCGAGAAGCAGGACCGCGCGACTGCCGTCGGCGAGTAATCTTCGCCCCACCAGGCAAGTTTTCGAAAGCGCGGGGCTCGGCTCCGCGCTTTTTTGTTGCGTCAGCCGTGCGCGTCAAAGCACTCGCGCTTCCAAATCGGCCTGCTATATATTCTTGGAATGTTTCCAGATCAGACCAGCCTCGCCCCCGTCACGCGCATCGTCATCGACGATCGCTCGCGGCTGCCTGGCCGGTTCTTCGGACGCTTCGCGACCTCGGCAACGTCAGAGCTTATGCGCGCAGCCTAAAAGCTGCGCTGACGATTTTGTTGCCCGCGCGTGACCGCGCATATCCGCACCACAACATTCCTGGAGCTGAAGCTCATGTCCAAGCCGACCACATTGTACGACAAGATCTGGAACGACCATCTGGTGCACGAGGCCGACGACGGCACCTGCCTGCTCTACATCGACCGCCATCTGGTGCACGAGGTGACCTCGCCGCAGGCGTTCGAAGGTCTGCGCGCCACCGGCCGCAAGGTGCACTCGCCGGAAAAGACGCTCGCCGTCGTCGACCACAACGTGCCGACCACCGATCGCACCAAGCCGAATCCCGATCCGGAGAGCATCGAGCAGATCAAGGCGCTGGCCGAGAACGCCAAGGAATTCGGCATCGAATATTACGACGAGTTCGACAAGCGCCAGGGCGTCGTCCATGTCATCGGGCCCGAGCAGGGCTTCACCCTGCCCGGCACCACCATCGTCTGCGGTGACAGCCACACCTCGACGCATGGCGCGTTCGGCGCGCTCGCACACGGCATCGGCACCTCCGAGGTCGAGCACGTGCTGGCGACGCAGACGCTGATCCAGAAGAAGGCGAAGAACATGCGCGTCACCGTCGGCGGCAAATTGCCTGAAGGCGTGACGGGCAAGGACATCATCCTCGCCATCATCGGCGAGATCGGCACTGCCGGCGGCACCGGCTACGTGCTGGAACACGCCGGCGATGCGATCAGCGCGCTCAGCATGGAAGGCCGCATGACGGTCTGCAACATGTCGATCGAAGGCGGCGCGCGCGCCGGCCTGGTTGCGCCCGACCAGAAGGCGTTCGACTTCCTGCGCGGACGCCCGAAGGCGCCGAAGGGCGCGGACTGGGATGCGGCGATGCGCTATTGGGAGAAGCTGCGCTCCGACGACGGCGCGCATTTCGACCACGAGCTGCGCCTCGACGCTGCCAAGCTGCCGCCGATCGTGACCTGGGGCACCTCGCCCGAGGACGTCATCTCGGTGACCGGCATCGTGCCCGATCCGGATCAGATCGCGGACGAGGCCAAGCGTCTCTCCAAGCACCGCGCCCTGAAATACATGGGCCTGACCGCGGGCACGAAGATCACCGACATCAAGCTCGACCGCATCTTCATCGGCTCCTGCACCAACGGCCGCATCGAGGATCTGCGCGCGGCGGCGAAGATTGCTGAAGGCAAGACCGTTTCAGCACATGTCAACGCCATGGTCGTGCCGGGCTCCGGCCTCGTGAAGGAGCAGGCCGAAGCCGAGGGTCTCGACAAGATCTTCATCAACGCCGGCTTCGAATGGCGCGAGCCCGGTTGCTCGATGTGCCTCGCGATGAACCCGGACAAGCTGGCTCCGGAAGAGCGCTGTGCCTCGACCTCGAACCGCAACTTCGAGGGCCGCCAGGGCTTCAAGGGCCGCACGCATCTGGTGTCTCCGGCGATGGCGGCAGCAGCCGCGATCGCGGGTCACTTCGTCGACGTCAGGGAGTGGCGGTAAGCCGCTCCCTGCAATTTGAGCTAAAGCGGCAAACGGCCGTTAATCGGCATCGCCGACACTGCGTCCTCGCGACGGTTTCGCGAGGACAGAGCTCATGGCCAACAAGCCTGAATATGTCGATCTGATCGGCGAGGCGACGCGCCAGCACCGGCGGCGCGCAACGCCCTTGCGCATCGTCGCCAAGCCCGAGGTCGAGGAGACCTCGAAGCTCAGCCGCTGGCCGCCGGCGATGATCAAGCAGTGGAAGCTCGAGAACCTGACACGGTGGAAGCCGGCGTCATGGAAGCTGAAGGATTGGCTCTAGGCCAAGCTCACCGTCATGCCCGGGCTCGTCCCGGGCATCCACGAATTTTCTTCGCAGCACAGGAACGTGGATGGCCGGGACAAGCCCGGTCATGACGAGTGCGGAGCTAGCAGCAACTCGCATTACCAATAGCGGTACGGATAGTGCCAGCGATGCCACCGGCAGACTCGGCGCGGGCCGTAATAGGTCCAGATCACCCGGCAGCGGCGCGGATAGTGGTAATAGGGATAGTAGCCGCCGTAATAATAGCGCCGGTGAAAGTGGCGATAGCCGTAATGCGGGCGATAGATCCCGTAGCGATGAAAACCGCCATAGTGACGAAATCCGCCGTAGCGATAGCCGCCACCATGAAAGGCGGGTGCGGCGCGGAAGCCGCCAATATGGCCGCCACGAAAGCCACCACCGCGGAAACCGCCGATATGTCCTCCGCCACCATGGAAACCACCGCCACGAAAGCCGCCGCCGCCATGGAAGCCGCCACCATGTCCACCGCCGCCACCGTGACGGACCTGCGTGATCATGTCATCGCTTGCAGCCTTCGCCGCCGGCAACGGCGTCGGATTAATCGGAGTCATCGCTTCGGCACGTTGTGCAGTCCCGGCCGACAGCATCAGCGTGGCAACGGCCGCGAGCCCGAGCAAGCGTATCGGGCTTGTCCGAGCATCCAAGATCCTCAGCATGGAATTCTCCCAGAATCTGAACGGCAGCGTCGCTCGCATCGCTGTTCAATTGCAGTCGCTCCCAAGATTAAATTAGGGACAGCGACGTGAACCCCTCATGAATGAACAACTTGCCGAGGCGTCGTGGCACGACAAGAGGAATTTGAGAGATGACTGTCTACGCGATCGCGCAATTGAAGATGACGGACCGTGCGGCCTATGACCGCTATCAGGCGCGGTTCTTCGACGTGTTCAGAAAGTACAACGGACGGCTGCTCGCCGCCGACGAGCAGCCGCGCGTGCTCGAGGGCCCGTGGCCGTTCGACAAGCTCGTCATGATGTCGTTTCCCGACGAGGCCGCATTCCTCGCCCTCTCGAATTCACCGGACTACGAAGACATCTCGCGCGATCGCAAGGCGGGCGCGCAGGCAACCGTGCTGCTGGTCAGGGGATTTGCGCCGGCGGGCTAACGCGGCGGCGTCACCACCACGGCCCGTAGCCGAACACGAACGGTGCCGGCACGCCGTAGGGATAGGGACGGTAGTAGACGGGCCGCGCGTAATAGCGCGGATCATGGGGCGCTGAGCGCCGCGCAGCGTCATGGTGTCGTGCGTGCCGTCTCGCATCGAAAATCGCTGTCCCGGCCGAGGCATCCGACTTCGTCACACTCTGCGCGGTTGAAGCGCGAGGCAAACCCGCTGCGAGCCCGGCGACAACGGCCAATGCAATCCATCTCGTCATGACGAACTCCGCCTCAAGATGCGGGCATCACACGGCCGTTGAGGCGCGTCAGCCCCGCCGCCAGTAGCAGCTCATATGCGGCACGATCACCGTGCCGCTCGGCCGATATTCCTGCACATAGGTGGCGTTGCACTCGCGGACCGCATCGGGACCCGGATAGTAGCGCGGATAGACGCCGTCCGGAGTGTAGTAGGGCGTGACGCGCAGCCGGGCGGGCGGGCGCCTGCGCGGCGGGGGAACGTCGTCTGGCGAGGCCGCCTGGGCCAGCCTGATGCCGGTGCCGGCCGTCTGGGCTTCCGCACCGACGCAAAATTGCGAAAACAACCCCATGCAAAGTAGAACCAGTATTGCTGTTCCCGCCCGCATCGCACCACCACCCACCTGAGCTATCCCCTTGAGGCGCCGTACGCTCCCCGTTTTCGCGCGCGGCGTCAACTCTTCGTAGCCTCCTATAAAGCCGGATGCATCGCCACGGAACCCGCGCTAAGAAAAGCCCATGTGGACGGAATTGAAAGCGCCCTCGCTGGCGGAGATGGAAACAACGGCGCATGACATCTTCGAGCGCCTGCCGGCGGAATTTCGCGGCCTCTGTGAGGGCGTGATCCTCCGTGTCGACGACTTCCCGACCGAGGAAGTCATGGACGAGATGGAATGCGAGAGCGAGTTCGACCTGCTCGGCCTGTTCCAGGGCGTCGGCCTGCCCCAGCAGAGCCTGGGCGATGTGGCGCGGCTGCCCAACATGGTCTGGCTCTACCGCCGGCCGATCCTGGATTACTGGGCCGAGCACGACGAGAGCCTCGGCCACATCGTCCGCCACGTCCTGATCCACGAGATCGGCCACCATTTCGGCCTCTCCGACGACGATATGGCCGCGATTGAGGCTCGAGCAGACTAGATCTGCCGAATTCGGCCTAGGATTCGGGCCCCGGACACGATAAATATCCGTTCCCTGAACCACCCCCGGGAAAGCGCAACCATGGACAAGTTCACCACGCTGGAAGGCGTCGCGGCGCCGCTGAAGATCATCAACGTCGACACCGACATGATCATTCCGAAGCAGTACCTCAAGACCATCAAGCGCACCGGCCTTGGCAAGGGGCTCTTCTCCGAGCAGCGCTACAAGGACGACGGCAGCGAGAATCCGGATTTCGTCCTCAACCAGCCCGCCTATCGCAATTCGAAGGTGCTGGTCGCCGGCGACAATTTCGGCTGCGGCTCGAGCCGCGAGCACGCGCCCTGGGCGCTGCTCGACTTCGGCATCCGTTGCGTGATCTCGACCTCGTTCGGCGACATCTTCTACAACAACTGCTTCAAGAACGGCATTCTGCCGATCCGCGTCTCGCAGGAAGACCTCGACAAGCTGTTCGACGACGCCGAGCGCGGCGCCAATGCGACGCTGACGATCGACCTGCCGAACCAGGAAATCCGCGGCCCCGACGGCGGCAAGGTCAAGTTCGAGATCGACCCGTTCCGCAAGCACTGCCTGATCAACGGCCTCGACGACATCGGCCTGACGATGGAGAAGAAGGCCTCGATCGACACCTACGAGGAAAAGCTCAAGCGCGAACGCGCCTGGGCCTGAGATCGAGCTTCAGTTCGAGCCCCGGTGCTGATAGCGCCGGGGCTTTTTCTTTGTCCTGATTAACCCCTAAACTGACGCGCATGCTACCCGACATCGTCACCTTCTGGCACGGCCCGATGGACGCACTGCGCCAGACCTGTCTGCGCTCGCAGTTAGCTGCCGGCCACAAGGTCACGGTCTACAGTTTCGACACCATTCCCGGCCTGCCCGCGGGCATCGGGAATGCGGATGCCGAGGCGATCCTGCCGCACGCGTTCTCCGAACGATTGCGACCGCCGCAGCCGGATGGAAGCTGGCGCGACTGGACCACGGTTCAGTTCAGCGACTTCTTCCGCATGAAGCTGATGGCGAAGAACCTCGGCCTCTGGCTCGATGCCGACGTGTTGCTGCTGAAACCCGTCGAGATCGATCCGGCCAAACCCTACTTCGCCTGGGAGCGGCCGCGCCAGCTCGGCAATTCCGTGATCTATCTGCCGGCAGAGCACGGCATCGTTGCCGCCTTCGAGGAGCTGATGGAGCAGGAGGAGCTGACGCCGAACTGGCTGTCGGTGCGCCATCGCATCACCTTCATGATGCGTCGCCTGCGCGGGGGCTCGAACCGTCTCTCGGACATTCGCGTCGCGATCTTCGGACCGGCAGCGCTCACCGCGCTCGCGCGCCGCACCGGTGAACTACAGAACGCGCTGCCGAAGCACTCGTTCTACGCCGTGCACGCCGAGCCAAAGCTGTTCTTCGATCCCTCGAGCTATCTCGGCCTCGTCACCAACCCCGAGATCATCGGCCTGCACATCTCGCCCAAGGGCCGCGGCGGCGAAAAGCCGATCCCGGGCAGCCTGTATGCGTGGGCGACGGAGCGGTTCAGTTAGCTCTCCGTGTCCCGGACGCGGTGCGGCGCGTAGTGCCGCTCCGCAGAGCCGGGACCCATCTCGCCGCATTTCTGGGTCCCGGCTCTGCGCAGCAGCGTTTCACGCTGCAGCGCGTCCGGGACACGAGAGCAGTTTCCTTGACTCATTCTCAATTTGATCCAGCGCAACGCGCCTCTGCACCATTGTGCCTAATCTCGCTCCAACTCCACGACCCAAACGGAGCTTCGCATGAGCACCGCAAGCAGGCCCTATCCCATCGTTCAGGACCTCATCGAGTCCTTTGCCGCCTGGCTGAAGCATCGCCGCGAGATGAACGAGATGCGGCAGCTCGATCGCGCCGATTTCGACCGGATCGCGCAAGATCTCAGGATCGCGCCTGACGATCTGGAGGAGCTGGTCCGTCACGGCAAGCACGCTGCCGACGAGCTGCCGAGGATGCTCGAGCAGCTCGGAATCAGCGCAGACAGGCTCGGTCGTGCGCAGCCGCTGCTGCTCCGCGACATGGAGCGCGTCTGCTCGCTCTGCAATCAGAAGGGACAATGCGACCGCGACCTCGTCGATGGCACCGCCGCGGAGAACTACCACGGCTATTGCGCCAATGCGTCGACGCTGGAGTCGCTCGATCGGGCCGACGTCGCCCCGCGCTGACGCGTCGTCTGGATCGAAAGATCAGATCGTGCCGTTTCGCGCGCAAGCGTCGCGTTGGGCAAATCCTTTCACGAGCTTTCTGCACGCGCGATAGCGCTCTTCCATACTCGCTCCGCCGGCATGGCCCGGAGGGCCAGGGTCGGCCGCGCTCTCTTTTTTGACTGCATGAGATCGCGCAGTCTTATCGCGTTTGGCCGAAGGTTCGGCATCCTCGGGCACCGGCACAAGCTGCCAGACTGGACGAAGCTCGATATTCGCGGTCTCCGACGGATTCTCCTTATTGATGGAAGTCAGGGCAAGGACGTTCTTGTCCAGCTTGACCGTAACAGGCGTTCCATTGGTGGAGAATTTATCGTTCGTAATGTACTCGGCGAACGATTTGTATCCCGCCACATCCTTCGCCCATGACTGTTTCGTGGGCGGCCCCCAGAGGTAGTATCCCTTGGCCAGGCCCGTCGCGGAGACCTCCGTGATGATCAGCATGGCGTAGCGTCCCTTGCCATTGGTCCACCCACGCTTGTTGGACCACACGCCGACAAACCTGGAATTGGCGTTGAGTGGATCGTTCTGATCGGACGAGATGGTGAAGCTCGGCAATTCGAGTTGCTGAGCTGCCGCGATGACAGAGATTTTTTTGTTGTCGTCGGGCGTAAATGGATTTCGTACGGCGCGCCTGGCATCCGCCTCCTGGCGTCCGCTCGCATCCGATTTCGGAGCAGCAGCCGGAGATGATAGCGCCGCAACTTCGCTGGCCTTGAGATCCTTGATTCGCTGGCGGGCCTCGGCAGCGTGGTCGCTGCGGGGGTATCTGGCGATAAATTCCTCAAAGAGAGCTGCCACCGTCGACGTCCGGACAGCCTGCCAGAATTTCTCGTCTTCCGCGGGAGCAGCAGGCGCCGGAGTTGATGCAGCTGGCGCCCGAGCGGCGACGGCAGGCGCCTTGAGGTAAATCTCTTCCTTCGACAAGGAGCCATACACGAAAGGCTGCTGTTCGCGCCTGGTTGCCGCCATCACGTCGTCACGAACCCGGCGAAACAGAAACGATATCTCCAGGCCGGGTGTTTCAATGTGGCGAAGCAGCGACGTCGTGAAGGGGCTATTCCGGCCATCGCCGTCGCTTGCGGTGGTGCCGTCCCGGGCGGCATACGCGATCAGGACGTTGTCGGACGGCTCCGTCGGCGCGAGCCCGCGAGCCACGGCCCGGGTGCTCAACGAGCGCTTCATCTTCGCGGCAAAAGGGTTGTTGCGGCACGCGTCAAGGATCACGAGGCCCAGCTTCCGTGCCTTCGAGACCTGAAGGCTCACCGAACGCAGGCTGATCGCCTCGCTTTCGGCGTCGCTATCGCTGCGCAGCTCTGCGCTGATCGGGATCAGCCAATTCTCGCCGCCGACTTCCATGCCGTGCCCGTCGTAGAACACGACGGCGATGTCGGACATTTCGGCGGATCGGCCGAACTCAACGACGGCCTTCCTCATCTCTTGCGCGGTGGCGTTCTTGACTTGAGTGACCTTGAAATCCAGCCGCTCCAGCGCGCGGCCGATGTCGGCCGCATCGCGAGTCGGGTTCGGCAACTCGGGCACCTTCTCGTAGGCGCCATTGCCGATGACAAGCGCAACCCGCGCCTGCGCAAGGGCGGGCTGAGCGGACAAAAGCGACGTGACGAGAAAGACAGCTGCCCCAAAAAATCGCATCAATAGAATGCCCGGCCCCACCAATGGCTTCGAGGGTAGCACCCCTGTTCACTACCGCAACGGGAAATACCGAGATCGTCGACTTCGGCGAAACGGCCGTTGTCGAGACGAGCCGACGACGAGCTGCTGACGATGCCGGTGCAGCTCGGCGTCGGCGCGGAAGGGCTGGGGCCAGGGCAAACTCACGCGCTGCCGCAACAATCACTGGTCGATCACCAGGTGTGACACCTCGCCTAGTAGCAAAGGGCGTGAATAGTATGATGTATGCAAGGCCCTGTTTGCGCGACGAGGATGCCGGCAAGGTCTCCGCAATTGTCCGTGCTTGATCTCGACGAATGGCTCTGTTTGGATGGTTGCCCTTCGGCAATTCGTATTTCGGATAATCATGGCAAACGAAAGAGATGGTTACCGTCGTTCGTTGAGTGCTCGTTCACAGGAAAGCGCCATGACCGTCCACCGCACAGGCATCGGGAATCGACTATTGGCGGCGTTGCCGCCGGCGGATCTCGGTTTGCTCACGCCCTACTTCCAGAAGGTCTCGTTCGAACCCGATGCCATCCTGGTGCGGTCGGGCGATGAGCTCGACCCGGTTTATTTTCCCCATAGCGGCGCCATCGCCTTCATGATCGATATGCCGGACGGGCAAACGGTCGCAACCACCTTGATGGGACGGGAAGGCGCCTTGGCCTCGTTCTCCGTGCTCGGCCCGTCGCTGTCATCCGTGACCGCGATCGCTCGCATCGCCGGCACAGCATCGCTGATTTCCGCCGCCAAGTTTCGCGCGGCCTTTGCGCAAAGCACAGCCATCAGGAATGTCGTGCAGGTCCACGCCCGCGCGGTGTTGTTGCAGCTCCAGCACGTCGCCGCCTGCAACGCGCTGCACCGGGTCGATGGCCGCATGGCGCGGTGGCTCCTGCAGCTTCACGACCGCGTTCCCGATGACCGGCTTCCGGTGACGCACGAGGCGCTTGCGCAATTGCTTGGGGTGCGACGGACGACAGTGACCCTGACGATGAGCAAGCTGCGCGATGCCGGCGCCGTCCCGTCCGACCGGCGCGGGTTTGTCGAGATCCATCGGGCGCGGCTCGAGAAGGTCGCATGCGATTGCTATGCGCTCATGCAGCGCAAGATCGATCAGATGTATTGCCAGGAATTGGCGGCGCCGCAGCCTGTCGATGCGCCGTCCCGCGAAGGCGCCATCGTCGCAGGTGGCGAATCCAGAGCGGCTTCACGGGCGGGAAAATAGGCGATCGGGACTGACCGTCGCGATGACCGCTTGGGTCACAAGCGGCAGCCCGCTTGACGTCCAGAAGATGTCCGCCTGGGCGGGGAAGAGCGGATATCGCTTCTTCGAGTTGACGCCTCAGCCCTTGCTCATCGCTGCGATCGCGTCCGCGATCTCGATCGTGCGCCGCGCCATGTCGGCGTGCAGACGCTCCACCATTGCTCCATCGAGCCGGATCGCGCCGCGCGAGACGTTCTCAGGCAGCTCGAATGCCGCGATGATCTTGCGCGCGCGCGCGACTTCCTCTTCGGGCGGCGTGAAGATCGCGTTGCAGGCCTCGATCTGCGACGGATGGATCAGCGTCTTGCCGTCGAAGCCGAGGTCGCGGCCCTGTGCGCATTCGGTGGCAAAACCGTCGGAATTCGCGATGTCGCTATAGGGGCCATCGAGGATCTCGAGGCCATGAGCACGCGTCGCCAGGATGCAATGGGTGATCATCGGGATCATCGCCGCGCGGCCCGGCAGCATCTTGATGCGCGTCTCGCGCGAGATGTCGTTCGGGCCGAACACAAAACCGGAGAGGCGCGTCTTGGGATCGCGGCTAGCTGCGGCCAACTCCTCGGCATGAAGCACGGCGCGCGCGGTCTCGATCATCGCCCAGACTTTCACCGTCGGCGCGGCGCCGAGCTCGGCAAGGCGAGCGCCGATCGCCTTGAGATCCTCGATGCTTGAAACTTTTGGAACCAGAATGCCGTCAGGCGAGGCCTTGGCGGCCATCGCGACGTCATCGGCCCACCAGGGCGTGTCGAGGCCGTTGGTCCGGATCAAAATCTCGCGCTTGCCGAACCCCTTGTCCGCGATCGCAGCGGCGATGCCGTCACGCGCCACCCCTTTGAGGTCGGGGGCGACGGAATCTTCCAGATCGAGGATCAGGCCGTCGGCGGCGAGATTTCGCGCCTTTTCCAGCGCGCGGGGGTTGGAGCCGGGCATGAACAGATGGCTGCGGCGCGGGCGGGTCATGCGAGCATTCCTTCCAGTTTCCTCGGGTGTATTCTGGGGCATGATCCCGGAAAAGTGTGCGACGGTTTTCCGAAAGGATCATCCTCAAACAACAAGCCAAGCCGATAGCATCTGGCCTGCCTATTCGAAAGGCTTGTTCGCCCCTCTGGTCTATGGTTAGGCATAGGCCATGATCACATTCCCGAAGCATTTGCTGGAAGGCTACAAGGCCTTCGCCACCCAGCGGCTGCCGACCGAGCAGAGCCGCTATCGCGAGCTGTCGGTGAAGGGGCAGTTCCCGGAAGTGATGGTGATCGGCTGCTGCGACAGCCGCGTCTCGCCCGAGGTGATCTTCGACGTCGGCCCGGGCGAACTGTTCGTCGTCCGCAACATCGCCAACCTGGTGCCGGTGTATCAGCCCGACGGCAATGCGCACGGCGTCTCCGCGGCGCTCGAATATGCCGTGACGGTGCTGAAGGTGAAGCACATCGTCGTGCTCGGCCACGCGCAGTGCGGCGGCATCCGCGCCTTCGTCGACAAGATCGAGCCGCTCACGCCGGGCGACTTCATCGGCAAATGGATGCAGATGTTCATCAAGCCGGGCGAAGTGGTCGAGCAGCGCGACCACGAGACCATGGCGCAGTTCGTCGAGCGCATCGAGAAGGCCGCGGTGTTCCGCAGCCTGGAAAACCTGATGACATTTCCGTTCGTGCAGAAGGCGGTGGACTCAGGCCAGATGCAGACCCACGGCGCCTATTTCGGCGTCGCGGAGGGATCGCTGTTCGTGCTGGACAAGGTCGCGAAGGAATTCAGGAACGCGCGCGGCGCGGCGTAAGTCGCTCTTGTAGGGTGGGTAAAGGCGCAACGCGCCGTGCCCACCATCTTTCCCGGTTGAGACCTTGGTGGGCACGCTTCGCTTTGCCCACCCTACGAGATCCCGCTCGTTACGCCGCCTTCTTC
The DNA here is from genome assembly GCF_029953005.1 of Bradyrhizobium sp. Mp27. Taxonomy (NCBI): domain Bacteria; kingdom Pseudomonadati; phylum Pseudomonadota; class Alphaproteobacteria; order Hyphomicrobiales; family Nitrobacteraceae; genus Bradyrhizobium; species Bradyrhizobium sp. Mp27. The sequence continues at coordinate 68,425 of NZ_JASAUS010000015.1, forward strand.
TTCGCGCTGATCAGCTTGCGGTTGATCAGCACTTCCGCGATCTGGATGGCGTTGAGCGCCGCGCCCTTGCGAAGATTGTCGGACACGCACCACAGCACGAGGCCGTTCTCCACCGTCGCGTCCTCGCGGATGCGGCTGATATAGGTGGCGTCCTCGCCGGCCGCTTCATACGGCGTGGCGTAGCCACCGGGCTCCTGCTTGTCGATGACGAGGCAGCCCGGCGCCTTGCGCAGGATGTCGCGCGCCTCGTCCGCCGTGATCGGATTCTCGAACTCGATGTTGACGGCCTCGGAGTGGCCGACGAATACCGGCACGCGCACGCAGGTCGCGGAGAGCTTGATCTTGGGATCAAGAATCTTCTTGGTCTCCGCCATCATCTTCCACTCTTCCTTGGTGTAGCCGTCCTCCATGAAGACGTCGATCTGGGGGATGACGTTGAAGGCGATGCGCTTGGGGAACTTGTTCGCGATCAGCTCGCTGTTGGTGTAGACGGCCTTGGTCTGCGAGAACAATTCGTCCATCGCGTCCTTGCCGGCGCCCGACACCGATTGATAGGTCGAGACCACGACGCGCTTGATCGTTGCCTTGTCGTGCAGCGGCTTCAGCGCCACCACGAGCTGCGCAGTCGAGCAGTTCGGGTTGGCGATGATGTTCTTCTTCTTGAAGCCGGCCGTCGCGTCCGCGTTCACCTCGGGCACGATCAGCGGCACGTCCGGATCCATGCGCCAGGCCGAGGAATTGTCGATCACGACCGTGCCGGCGGCGCCGATCTTCGGCGACCATTCCTTCGACACCGAGCCGCCCGCCGACATCAGGCAGATGTCGACATCGGAGAAGTCATAGTGCTCGAGCGCTTTGACCTTCAGGGTGCGGTCGCCATAGGAGACCTCGACGCCGACGCTGCGGCGTGATGCCAGGGCCACGACCTCGTCCGCGGGGAATTTGCGCTCATCGAGGATGTTGAGCATTTCCCGTCCGACATTGCCGGTCGCGCCGACGACTGCGACTTTGTAACCCATCGTTCACTCTCCGATGAAAAAGCCCGTTCCTGAAGCTGACGCTTAAACAGGAAGAGCAGCGCTTCTATGCGAGAACCGGCCTCAAGACAACGTTGGACCATGCCTGAAGGCCGTGGATGCAGTCGCCAGAGGCCAGCACGGCCGCAACCCCTACCCAGATCCATCTGGCGCTCGCAGCCCTCGCCGACGAAATCGTCGGCACGTTGGCGCGCCTGTTCGCCTATGTGGGGGCGCTGGTCCTGTTTGCCATCCTCGCCCTCGCCGCGCTCGACCAGCTGCCCAGCCTGCGTGACGATGAGCCGGCCGAGAAGCCGGCGTGGAGCGTGGCCGACCGCTCACAACCGGCCTTCGCCCTCAGCCGGCTCGATTCGTCAGAAAAAACAGCATCTTACGTCATTCTCAGGCACCCCGAAGGCGGTCGCCGGGACGTGATGCGCTGGGCCGGTGAGGCGGACAAGCCCGTGGCGGAGCTCGAGATCTACCGCGAAGGCGGCGAATTCGACGTGACGCGCCCGGCGACAGCGGACCTGGCGGCCCACATGGACCTGGGGGAGACAACCCCGCTCGAGCAGGCCGGCCTGATCGACACGAAATTCGGTCCCGTCGCCCTGTTCCGGCCCATCGGCACGGCGGAGGCCGCGCGGGCGTGCCTCGGCTACCTCAAGCGCAGCGAGGAGCCGGCGCTCCAGATCTCCGGCTTCTCCTGCCAGGGCGACACCCTGCCCGCCCGGCGCGCGGCGATCGTCTGCACGCTGAACCGGCTCACGCTCCTGACCTCGGGTAACGAGCCGAAGCTGGCGGAATTGTTCGCCCATGCGGAGCTGAAGCGCCGCTCCTGCGCTCCCCAGGGTTCGTCGGACTGGCTGCTGGGCGCGGCGAACGCGCAATTGCGCGGGGCTCTTTGACCGGCATCAAGCTCAAGTGGCTGGTATTGATGCAACTTTTGCCAGCGCGCACGATTATTCCGGGCTGGTGTGACCCAATAGACCTAGTTGCGACCACCCTTGCCGGGCTAGTATGGGGATGAAATCGATTGGCGGCTTGCCGCCTGAAGGGGACGTGATGAGCTCGAATTTCTCCGCCGCGAACAAACTGGCGATGTGGCTTGCGGCCGGCGCCGTGGTTGCGATGTCCTCAGCCTTCGCGACACCCGCCTCGGCCGACACCAAGAAGCAGCGTTACGACAACAGCCGTCCCTATTACGGCCCGAGCGGCCCCAACGCGGTCTATCAGCAGGGCCGCACCCGCCTCTATGTGAGCAAGCGCTCCTGGCTCGACGGCGGCACCGAGGTCAATCCGGGCGACCGCAAGTTCTCCGACTACGCTTTCCCGCCGGCGATCGGCTATCCGACCTTCGCCCGCGAGAACAACAACCGCCCGATCGATCGCCAGCCGCTGAGCACGCCGGCCGACGTCGGTGGCTATCCGCGGAATTTCCCGCTGTACTGAGCGGAATGATCGACCGAATCAAAATGGCCGGGCTCGCGCCCGGCCATTTTTGTTTGTGAGAGATACGTCCGCTTCAGGCGTTGGCTGCCGGGTCGTAGCGCCTGCAAAATTCTTCGATCGCCTCGGAGCGGAAATCGCCCAGGCGCTCGAAGATGAGTTCGTCCGGCCAATCCCACCAGGCAATACGGCGCAGGCTTTTCGCAACAGACTCGGGAAAGCGCTTGCGGATGGCACGCGCGGGAACGCCACCGACGATCGTGTAGGGCTCGACATCGCGGCTGACGACCGCGCCCGCGGCAATCACCGCGCCGTCGCCGACCGTGACGCCCGGCAGCAGGATCGCGGCGTGGCCGATCCAGACATCGTTGCCGACGATCACCCGGTCGCTGCGGCGATCCGCGAAGAAGTCGCGGTCACGGCTCGCGGTCGCCTCGTAATATTCAGGACAATAGGTGAAGCGATGCTGGGACGGGCGGCCCATCGGATGATTGGGCGCGCCGATCCGCACCGAATTGGCGATCGCGGTGAATTTTCCGATCACCGCGTCGGCGACCTCGCAATTCTCGCCGAGATAGGAGTAGTCGCCGAGGGCGGCATATTCGATGCGGGTGTTGGCGAGGATTTCGCAGCGCCGCCCGATCTGGGCCTCGCGCTGGCGCACCGTTTCATGGATGATGGTTTCCGCGATCTTGGGGCGGGGCGAGGCATCCATGCGGTGGCTCCGATGACGTCGTCAGCAGCGCGTAGCCCGGATGGAGCGAAGCGCAATCCGGGAAGGTCTGTCTGCAGGGCGAGAACCCGGATTTCGCTTCGCTCCATCCGGGCTAGGACTCCTGCGCTTACGCGTGCAGCTTCTGCAATTCCTTCAAGATCGCTTCGCCCATCTGCGTGGTCGAGGCGGCCGTGGTGCCTTCCGACTTGATGTCGGCGGTGCGCAGGCCGCTCGCCAGCACGGCGGCGATCGCGGCATCGACCTTGTCGGCGAGATCGCCCATGTCGAAGGAGTAGCGCAGTGCCATGCCGAACGACGAAATCATCGCGATCGGATTGGCGAGGCCTTGGCCTGCGATATCAGGCGCCGAGCCGTGCACCGGCTCGTACAGCGCCTTGCGCTTCTTGCTCTTCACTTCGACTTCGCCGAGCGAAGCCGAGGGCAGCATGCCGAGCGAGCCGGTGAGCATCGCCGCAATGTCGGACAGCATATCGCCGAACAGGTTGTCGGTGACGATGACGTCGAACTGCTTCGGCGCCTTCACCAGCATCATGCCGCCGGAATCGGCGAGCTGGTGCTCGAGCGTCACGTCAGGATATTCGCGCTTGTGGACCGCCGTCATGACCTCGTTCCAGAGCACGCCCGACTTCATGACGTTGCGCTTCTCCATCGACGTCACCTTGTTCTTGCGCTTCCTGGCAAGCTCGAAGGCGACGCGGCCGATACGCTCGATCTCATAGGTGTCGTAGACCTGGGTATCGACGGCGCGCTTCTGGCCGTTGCCGAGATCGGTGATGGTCTTGGGCTCGCCGAAATAGACGCCGCCGGTGAGCTCGCGCACGATGACGATGTCGAGACCCTCGACCGCCTCACGCTTCAGGCTGGAGGCATCGGCCAGCGCCGGATAGCAGACGGCGGGACGGAGGTTGGCGAACAGGGCGAGATCCTTGCGCAGGCGGAGCAGGCCGGCTTCGGGGCGCACCTCGTAAGGAACGGCATCCCACTTCGGGCCGCCGACCGCGCCGAAGATGATGGCGTCGGCGGCCAGCGCCTTGGCCATGTCGCCCTCGGAGATCGACACCTTGTGCGCGTCATAGGCAGAGCCGCCGACCAGGCCGGTATCGGTCTCGAATTTGGCGATCCCTGCCGAATTGAGCCAGTCGATCAGCCGCTTCACCTCGCCCATCACCTCGGGGCCGATACCGTCGCCGGGGAGCAGCAGCAATTTGTGGGTCGCCATGGTCGTTTCCTCTGAGATCGAATTCGGCCGGAGTGCTAGAGCGGCGTTGCGCGCTTGGCAAGACACCATTGCCGCCTCGCGGCTGTGCAAGGCCCGCAGGGCCTGCCACACTGGACGCGCCGGAGTATCCCTTGCGCGCACCTGATCGTCCCCCGCCCGACGCACACCCCGCGCGGCTGATCCTGACCCTGTCGCTGGCGGCGACGGTCGGGCTCGGCATCGGCCGCTTTGCCTATGCGCTGGTGCTGCCTGATATGCGGGAGGACCTCGGCTGGTCCTACTCGGCCGCCGGTTTCATGAACACCATCAATGCCGTCGGCTACCTCGTGGGCGCGCTTGTCGCGTCCCGGCTGATCCAGCGCGTCGGCTGGTCGGCAGCGATCCGCGGCGGAACCCTCGCCTGCGTCGCCGCGCTCGCCACCTGCGCACTGACCGGAAATTTCGTTGCGCTGAGCCTCGCACGCCTCGTGCTGGGCTTGGGGGCCGCGGCCGGCTTCGTTGCCGGCGGCGCGCTGGCCGCGGCTATCGCGCAGTCCCGCCCGGAACGGGCCAATTTCCTGCTCAGCCTGTTCTACGCAGGACCCGGCATCGGCATTCTCGCCTCGGGGTTGATCGCCCCGTTCACGCTGCAATATTTCGGGCCGGGCTCGTGGTGGCTGGTGTGGTGGGCGTTGACACTGCTGTCCGTCGTGATGACCGTGCCGCTGTTCCTGATCCGCATCGAGAGTGGGGTGCGCTTCTCGGAAGGCAGCCACGCCACCTTCGCGATTCTGCCCGTGCTGATCTATCTCGCCGGCTACTTCCTGTTTGGCGCGGGCTACATCGCCTACATGACCTTCATGATCGCCTATGTGCGTGACGGCGGCGGCGGGGCCGCGGCGCAGGCCGCGTTCTGGAGCCTGATCGGCCTCAGCGCCTTCGTCACACCCTGGGTCTGGCGCGGCGTACTGGCGCTCGACCGCGGTGGACTTGCCACCGCCATCATCCTCGGCACCAACGCGCTCGGCGCGGCCCTGCCGATGCTGGGGCATTCGCCGGCGTGGCTCGCGGTCTCGGCGGTGGTGTTCGGCGTCGCCTTCTTCGCCGTGGTCGGCTCGACCACGGCCTTCGTCCGCTTCAACTATCCGCCGGAGATGTGGCCGACCGCGATCGCGGCGATGACGATCTCGTTCGGCGTCGGCCAGACACTGGGGCCGATCGTGGTCGGTGCGATCACGGATGCGCTGGGGAGTTTGAGTTACGCGCTGAATGTGTCGGCGGCGCTGCTGGCGCTGGGGGCGGTTGCGGCGTTGTGCCAGCGCAACGTGGGGCCGGCCAAAGAACCGGTGCCGTAGGGTGGGCAAAGGCGCAAAGCGCCGTGCCCACCAAAATCGTCGACTCACATGCAGAGCTGGTGGACACGCTTCCGCCGTCGCTCTGCGAGCTATGGCGGACAAGTCGCTTTGCCCACCCTACGGCAGCGGGGCTGGCGTCAGCTCCCGCTGAACGAATTGTACCCCTGGTCTTCCCAGTAACCGCCCTTGTAGTCGTTGGTGACTTCCATCGAGACCACGTATTTCGGGTTCTTGAAGCCGAGTTTCGTCGGCACGCGGATCTTCATCGGGAAGCCGTAGGCGCGCGGCAAAATGTCGTTCGCGTATTTGAACGTCATCTGGGTTTGCGGATGCAGCGCGCTGCGCATGTCCAGGGGCGAGTTGTAGCCATCCTTGTCGGCGCACTGGAACCAGACGTATTTCGCGCGCGTATCGGCGCCGATCAGCTTGAGGAAATCGCGCAGCGGCGTGCCGGTCCAGCTTCCGATCGCGCTCCAGCCCTCGACGCAAATGTGGCGGGTGATCTGCGTGACCTGCGGCAGCTTGTAGAGCTCGTCCAGGGTCCAGGACTTCTTGTTGTCGACGAGGCCACGCACCTCGAGCTTCCAGTCCTTGCCGTCGATATCGGGCGCGTCGTCGAGATCGTAATAGGCGTTGAACGGGAACGGTTTCGTAATCGCGCTCTCGGGGAAGGTCGGCGCCAGCGCGTCGGGATTGAACATCCAGGCCTGCACGGCGTCGTTGAACTTCGAGACCTTCGCGAGCAGGGTATCGGCCGACGAGGAATCGACGACGTCGCAGCCGGTGAGCAACGTCAGCGCGCCGAGGCTGGCGCCGCCGGCGATGAAGCGGCGGCGGGTGAAGTCCGGCATGGACTTGATGGAGTCCTTGATCAGCAGCCGCTTGTCGACGCCGGGGATGAGGAATGAGCGCTTGGCCATAACGGGTCTCCTAATCAGCGGCCAATGATCATCGCGCGCAGGCTCTTCGGCACCAGCAGCGCGAGCAAGACATGAATGACGAGGAAGGCGCAGATCGCGGCCATGCAGAAGAAATGGACGTAGCGCGCGGTCGGATAGTCGCCGAACAGCATCACGAGATAATAGAGCTGCACCGGCTTCCAGATCGACAGGCCCGACAGCACGATCAGCACGCCGACCACGATGATGCCGGCATAGAGCAGGCGCTGCACGTAATTGTAGACGGTGAGATCGTCGTGGCCGAGCTTGAAGGTCAGGGCGGCCCTGACGTCGTGGAGCACGCCGGATGGCGTGATCGGCAGCAGCTTCTTGCGGAAACGGCCGGTGGCGAAGCCGGTGACGAGATAGGCGAGGCCGTTGACCATCAGCAGCCACATCGCCGCAAAGTGCCAGAGCAGGCCACCGCCGAGCCAGCCGCCAAGCGTGTATTCGCGCGGAAAACTGAAGCCGAACAGCGGCGAGGCGTTGTAGATCTGCCAGCCCGACAGGATCATCAGGATCATGGCGACCGCGTTGGTCCAGTGCATGACGCGGACCCAGGCCGGCTGGATCACTTTGGCGGGGGTGGCGCTGACCTGCTCGTCGCTGACTGTGAGGCTCGACATGATGGTTCCGTCCTGAAGGTCGTCTGACACCGAATATACGCCGATACTTCCGCTTTCGTTACGCCCCCGCACGACGGCGAATCGAGTCTGCGGGCGACCGTGGTCACAATAAAGCGAGCCGGGTGCCCCCGGCTCGCCGTTTCGTCGCATCCTGCTTGCGGGATGAAACAGGGGTGGGCGGTGTTACGTCGCCGGCATCAGCACGGTATCGACCACATGGATCACGCCGTTCGACTGGTTGACGTTGGAGATCGTCACCATCGAGGTGCCGCCCTTGGCATCGACGATCCAGACCTTGCCGTCCTGCTTCTTCACGGTCAGTTCCTCGCCTTCGGCGGTCTTCATCTTCTTGCCGTCGGTGAGGTCGGAGGCCTCGAGCTTGCCGGGCACGACATGGTAGGTGAGGATCTTGGTCAAGGTCGCCTTGTTCTCGGGCTTGACCAGATTGTCGACGGTGCCGGCCGGCAGCTTGCCGAAGGCGGCGTTGGTGGGCGCGAACACCGTGAACGGGCCCTTGCTTTCCAGCGTCGGCACCAGGCCGGCCGCCTTCACCGCCGCGACCAGCGTGGTGTGATCCTTCGAGTTGACGGCGTTCTGGACGATGTTCTTCGACGGGAACATCGCGGCGCCGCCGACCATGACGGTCTTCTCCTCGGCGCGGACAGGCGCGACGACGGTCGCGGTGATGGCCAGGGCGCTGAAGGCGGCGGCAGCGAGATAGGCAATACGCTTCGACATGGAGAGTCTCCCGATTGAATTGTGACCGGCAATGGCCGGCGTTTGCGTTGGGCAACAACGGCGCCTGCGACCTTTTGGCGTGGAGCAGCAGTGCCGTCGTTGGACCGAACTACGGGAGGGTTCGCGATGGGGTTTCGGGAAATAATTTATCGTGATGCGTGAAACTAAGCGGGGGAGTGTCCGTGTATGAGCGCGGGCTCAGCACCCGGTGCCGTAGGGTGGGCAAAGCGAAGCGTGCCCACCAACTTCATTCGCGATCGAGGGTAGATGGTGGGCACGGCGCTTCGCGCCTTTGCCCACCCTACGGCAGTGTGCTCGTCTCAATCCCTGTTGTTCGGCGTCTGAATGAATCCGCGATTATGCGTCGGGCTGATCAGGAGTTCGTTGATGCAGACGCGCGGCGGCATTGACGCGATGAACGCGATGGTGCGGCCGAGATCTTCCGATTGCAGCATCTTGGCCTGCTCCGCCTCGCTCGGCACCACCGGGCGCAGCTTCAGGATCGGGGTCGCCACCTCGCCCGGCATCAGGCAGCAGGCGCGCAGGCCGTTGACGCATTCGTCCATGTTGAAGGAATGGGTCAGCGCCAGCACCGCATGCTTGGTGGTGGTGTAGGCCGGGCCCGGCATCTTCGAGACGTGGCGACCGGCCCAGGACGAGACGTTGATGATCGAGCCATCCTGCTGCTTGCGCATCGTGGGCAACACTGCGCGCATGCAATACAGCACGCCGTTGAGGTTGACCTGGACGAGCTTGTCCCAGCCCTCCAGTTCCATGTCCTTCCAGCTCCGCTTGGGGACATTGATACCGGCATTGTTCACGAGCAGGTCGATGCGGCCGTGCTTCGCGACGATTTGGTCGGCCGCCTTCTGGGCTTCGGCGGCGTTGGACACATCGAGCGCAATGGCCTCGGCCGCCCCGCCTGCCTTGGCAATCCTGGCAACCACGGTATCCAGGGCGTCCCTGCGGCGGCCCGAGACCACGACTATCCAGCCGTCGGCCGCGAGCGCCTCGGCGCCGGCCTCCCCGATCCCGCTGCCGCCGCCCGTCACCCAGGCCACGCGTTTCCCGTTTTTGGTCATGCAAACTGTCTCCGTTGCTTCATTGGGGCGGTTTTTGCTAATCCAGCCCTCGGTTTTGACCGGCCTTGTTTGCCTTGCGGTCGAGGAAATCTTGCATGAACCAAGCTGCCAACGCCAACCTGTTTTCCCGCCTGTTCGACGGCCTGGAGGATCCCAAACGCCTCGCGGTCGAGACACAGGACGGCGGCCGTATCAGCTATGGCGATCTGATCGCACGGGCCGGGCAGATGGCGAACGTGCTGGTCGCTCGCGGCGTGCAGCCCGGCGACCGCGTCGCGGTGCAGGTGGAGAAATCGGTCGCCAATATCGTGCTTTACCTCGCCACCGTGCGGGCCGGCGCGGTCTATTTGCCGCTGAACACGGCCTATACGCTGAACGAGCTCGACTACTTCATCGGCGATGCCGAGCCGTCGCTGGTGATCTGCGATCCCTCCAAGGCGGAAGGGCTCGCCCCGATCGCCGCCAAGGTGAAGGCCAGGGTCGAGACGCTCGGGCCCGACGGCAAGGGCTCGCTGACGGAAGCCGCCGACAAGGCCAGCAGCGAATTCGTAACCGTCTCGCGGGCAAACGACGATCTCGCCGCGATCCTCTACACGTCGGGCACCACCGGCCGCTCCAAGGGCGCGATGCTGACACACGACAATCTCGCGTCGAACTCGCTCTCGCTCGTCGGCTACTGGCGCTTCACCGACAAGGACGTGCTGATCCACGCGCTGCCGATCTACCATACGCACGGCCTGTTCGTCGCGACCAACGTGACGCTGTTTTCGCGGGCGTCGATGATCTTCCTGCCGAAGCTCGACCCTGATCTCATCATCAAGCTGATGGCGCGCGCCACGGTTCTGATGGGCGTGCCGACCTTCTACACACGGCTGCTCCAGAACTCCGCGCTGTCGCGCGAGACCACAAAGCACATGCGGCTGTTCATCTCGGGCTCCGCGCCGCTGCTCGCCGAAACCCATCGCGAATGGTCGGCGCGCACGGGCCATGCGGTGCTCGAGCGCTACGGCATGACTGAGACCAACATGAACACGTCGAACCCGTATGACGGCGACCGCGTGCCCGGCGCGGTCGGCTTTCCCCTCCCCGGCGTCTCCGTGCGCGTGACCGAGCCCGAGACCGGCAAGGAGCTGCCGCGCGACGAGATCGGCATGATCGAGGTGAAGGGCCCGAACGTCTTTAGGGGTTACTGGCGCATGCCGGAGAAGACCAAGTCGGAATTCCGGCCCGACGGCTTCTTCATCACCGGCGACCTCGGCAAGATCGACGACAAGGGCTACGTCCACATTCTCGGCCGCGGCAAGGATCTCGTGATCTCCGGCGGCTTCAACGTCTACCCCAAGGAAATCGAGAGCGAGCTCGACGCCATGCCCGGCGTGGTCGAGTCCGCCGTGATCGGCGTGCCGCATGCCGATTTCGGCGAGGGCGTCACGGCGGTTCTCGTTTGCAACAAAGGTGCAGATGTCACTGAGGCCGCGGTACTGAAGGCGCTCGACGGACGGCTGGCCAAATTCAAGATGCCCAAGCGGGTGTTCGTGGTCGACGAGCTGCCGCGGAATACGATGGGCAAGGTACAGAAGAACGTGCTGCGGGATACGTACAAGGATATTTACGCGAAGAAATAGGGGCAATCGCTCCGAGGCTGGGGGAAGGATGAACCACGAGCAGGCCGTCCGGATCAACGATCATCTTCTTGCTGCCTACAAGGCGCTTGACCAGGCGCGAATGGCTATTGCGGGGCTTGCCAAGGCCGAGAGGATCGAGCTGGGGGATTGGCTCGACGAAGTCGTCGGAGCTTTAGAGGACGAGTTGCTCCAGCCAATTTATGACCAGCATCCGGATTTGGAGCCTTCGAAGTCCGATCGAGAACCACTTCGATATCTCAGCGAGCTCACGTGGGATGAGGTGCAGCTCCCGCCGGGAATAACCGAGCAGCAATTCGACGAAATCATTTCTCGGTCATGAAGCCAACTTGGCGAAAAACCGCGATGATGGTCGGCTATGTGATGGATCGCTGCAAAGAGCTTGGATTGGCGACCGAGGGCGAAGTGATTGCCGCGCGATTGAAGGTTCTTTCGGATTCCGATCGTATCGAAGGCATTGGCAACATCCAATCGTGGTTCCACAGCGAAGTGCGATTGAAAGACTAGTTCGTAGGGTGGGTTAGCCGAAGGCGTAACCCACCTCTTGAGTCTCCTCGGTGACAGAAAGGGTGGATTGCGCTGCGCTAATCCACCCTACGAAGTTGCGCTCACTGTCCGCCCAAAAGGCTCATCACGAACCTGCTGCCGACGATGAACAGGTAACACCCGAACGCGACCTCCAGCGTTCGCTTCGACATCGCATGCGCGGCTCTCACGCCGAGCGGCGCTGTCACGAGGCTCATCGGCATCACCAGCACGGCGCCGATCAGCGAGACGTAGCCAAGCGCGAACGGGATTTGCAGCGCTGCGACGGCCGGATAGGTCGCAGCCGCCGGCCAGCCGGCATACATGTAGCCGAGCGCGCCGGGGATCGAGATCAGGACCGCGAGTGCCGACGAGGTCGCCACTGCCTGGTGGATGGGCCGGCCGTAGAACGTCATCAGCAGGTTCGAGAACAGGCCGCCGCCGATGCCCATCAGCGTCGAGAGGATACCGACGCAGAAGCCGTAGACGCGCATCAGCGGCCCTTTGGGCAGATCGTCGCCGAACTTCCAACCCTCGCGCGCGAAGATGAGCCGCGCCGACGCGGAATAGGCGACGCAGACGAACACGATCTTGAACAGCCTCTCCGGCGCGTAACGCGCGATGACGCTGCCGGCGATGACGCCGATCACGATCGGCAGCCACCACACGCGCAGGATCGACATGTCGACGGCGCCGCGCTTGTAATGCGCCTGGAACGAGCGGATCGAGGTCGGGATGATCACCGCGAGCGAAGTGCCGATGCAGAGCGGCATGCGCACTTCGAGCGGCACGCCGGCGATCCGGAAGCATTCGTAGAACACCGGCACGAGAATCGCGCCGCCGCCAATGCCGAACACGCCGGCCAGGAATCCCGAGAGCGCGCCGGTTGCGATCAGCAACAGCGCGAGCTCGACGATCTCCTTGATATCAAGACCTGCAATCACCCCTGACCTGCCCCGGCGACCGGTCGCAGCTTCTCCGGAACATGCGTTCGGAAAGCTGCGTGCGGAGCTTTAGGCGATCTGATTCTCGCGGTCGACATGCCACGTCTTGCGGCTGGGGTGGAATGCAAGGTGCGCATATCCGGACAGGGGTCAAACCGGGCCCGGGCGGGAGCGGATTGGTGCCGCCCAAATGGCGTCAGCGGCTCAAAAGACCGGCCCCGGGCAGGTTTGGACGGCATGGTCCGTTTAGAGGCGTTCCAATAGCAATTTCAACGCGCATCGGTGCCTTCAAAACAAATGAATCTAACTTCTTTTTTTCGTTGGCGGACAGAAGTGCTGGTATACCAAGCCACTGATTGGCCTTGCATCATCAACGCTCTAGAGCTGAACCGCGGTTCGATTTATGGCGATTTGGTGATTGCGCAGGCGAAATCGACTCCGTAAATAGAGCCGACCTTTCGCGATCCCCGCGTGCCCCCTGCTGGGCCGCAATAAACATCAAAAGCCCATGACCGCACGGATCGAACGACCGCTTTCCCCCCACATGCAAGTCTACCGCTGGACGCTGACGATGGCGCTGTCCATCGTCCATCGCGCCACCGGTATCGCGCTCTACGTCGGAACCCTGCTGCTGGCCTGGTGGCTGATCGCGGCGGCTTCCGGCCCCGCCGCCTATTCCCACGTCCAGGCCTTCACCGGCAGCATCATCGGCCGGCTGATCGTGTTCGGCTACACTTGGGCGCTGATGCACCATATGCTGAGCGGTATCCGGCACTTCGTGTGGGACCTCGGCTACGGCTTCAAGCCCAATGAGCGCGAGGCCCTGACCTGGGGCGCGCTGATCGGCGGTATCGTGCTCACGGTCCTGATCTGGATCATCGCCTACGCGATCGGAGGCGGACGATGAGCGCGACCGATACGCCCAAGCGCAGCATGCGCACCCCGCTCGGCCGCGTCCGCAATCTCGGCGCGGCGCATTCGGGTACGTCCGATTTCTGGCGCCAGCGCATCACCGCCGTCGCCATGACGCTGCTGATGATCCCGGTGCTCGTGATCATCATGATGCTGCTCGGCCGCAACCAGGCGGGTGCCGCACAGATCCTCGGCTCGCTGCCGATCGCAGTGATCCTGCTGCTCTTCATCGCCGCCAGCGCCTGGCACATGAAGATCGGCATGCAGGTCGTGATCGAGGACTACGTCCACAACGAGAAGCTGAAGCTCATCTCGATCATGCTCAACAATTTCTTCTCGATCGCCGTGGCGCTCGCCTCGACCTACGCGATCCTCAAGCTTTCATCCGGAGTGTAACCCATGGTTACCGGAACATCGGCCACAGCGACGAATGGCAAGGCCAACGGCGCTCCCGCCACCAACGGCAAAGCCTATCCGATCGAAGACCACACCTATGACGTCGTCGTGGTCGGCGCCGGCGGCGCCGGCCTGCGCGCCGTGGTCGGCTGTAGCGAAGCCGGTCTGCGCACCGCCTGCATCACCAAGGTGTTTCCGACCCGCTCGCATACGGTCGCGGCCCAGGGCGGCATCTCGGCCTCGCTCGGCAACATGCACAAGGACGATTGGCGCTGGCACATGTACGACACCGTGAAGGGGTCGGACTGGCTGGGTGACCAGGACGCGATCGAATACATGGTGCGCAACGCGCCCGAGGCCGTCTACGAGCTCGAGCATTGGGGCGTGCCGTTCTCGCGCACCGAGGACGGCAAGATCTACCAGCGCCCGTTCGGCGGCATGACCATGGACTACGGCAAGGGCCAGGCGCAGCGCACCTGCGCCGCCGCCGACCGCACCGGCCACGCCATGCTGCACACGATGTACGGCCAGTCGCTGCGCCACGCGGCCGAGTTCTTCATCGAGTTCTTCGCCATCGACCTGATCATGGACGACCAGGGCACCTGCCGCGGCGTCATCGCGCTCAAGCTCGACGACGGCACGCTGCACCGCTTCCGCGCCCAGACCGTGATTCTCGCCACCGGCGGCTACGGCCGCGCCTACGCCTCCTGCACCTCGGCGCACACCTGCACCGGCGACGGCGGCGGCATGGTGCTGCGCGCCGGCCTGCCGATGCAGGACATGGAGTTCGTGCAGTTCCACCCGACCGGCATTTACGGTTCGGGCTGTCTCGTCACCGAAGGCGCGCGCGGCGAAGGCGGCTATCTCGTCAATTCCGAGGGCGAGCGCTTCATGGAGCGCTATGCGCCGTCCGCGAAGGACCTCGCCTCGCGCGACGTCGTCTCGCGCGCGATGACCATCGAGATCCGCGAAGGCCGCGGCGTCGGCAAGAAGAAGGACCACATCTTCCTGCATCTCGACCATCTCGATCCCGCGGTGCTGGCCGAGCGCCTGCCGGGCATCTCCGAATCCGCAAAAATCTTCGCCAATGTCGACGTGACGCGCGAGCCGATCCCGATCGTGCCGACCGTGCACTACAACATGGGCGGCATCCCCACGAACTATCATGGCGAAGTGCTGACCAAGCGGGACGGCGACGACAACGCCGTTATCCCCGGCCTGATGGCGATCGGCGAAGCGGCCTGCGTCTCCGTGCACGGCGCCAACCGCCTTGGCTCCAACTCGCTGATCGACCTCGTGGTGTTCGGCCGCGCCGCCGCTTTGCGTCTTGCCGAAAAGCTCACGCCCAACGCCAAGCAGCCGGAGCTGCCGGCGAACTCGTCCGAACTCGCGCTCGGCCGCCTCGACCATTACCGCTACGCCTCCGGCGGCACGCCGACCGCGAAGCTGCGCGAGGGCATGCAGCACGTGATGCAGAACAATTGCGCGGTGTTCCGCACCGGCGACATCCTGAGCGAAGGCCAGAACCTGATCGAGAAGGTCCACAGCGGCATCACCGACATTGCCGTGTCAGACCGCTCGCTGGTGTGGAATTCCGACCTGATCGAGACGCTCGAGTTCGACAATCTGATCTCGCAGGCGGTGGTGACGATGGACTCCGCCGCCAACCGCACCGAGAGCCGCGGCGCGCACGCCCGCGAGGACTTCTCCGCGCGCGACGACAAGAACTGGATGAAGCACACGCTGGCCTGGCTCGACGACAAGGGCAAGGTCAAGATCGAGTACCGCCCCGTTCACGACTACACCATGACCAACGACGTGCAGTACATCCCGCCCAAGGCGCGCGTGTACTGAGCGATGCGACGCGCGGCGTTCCTGTTGATCGCAGCGAGCGCCGGTTTAAGCGGCGCGGTCCGGGGAGAACCAGGCAAGCTGACAGACGAGTTTCTCGGCTGTTGGCAGATCAGAAGCGCGGAGACGCGATCGCAAAGGGACCTTTGCTTCGGGAAGCATGGCAAGGCGTACGCGGGTTGGATGGGCTCTGAGGAAGGAATGTATACCGGCGGTACCTACAAGACCGATCGGAATGTGTTGGTGGTGTCCGGGACGGATGGTCACGGAGGGCCACCAAGTGACGTTGTCAGTCGCTGCAAGTTCGCGCTGATCTTCAAAGGCAACGAGCTTATCTTGCGCGATTGTGCCTTCGAGGGCGATTGGAGGCGGGTATGTCGAACGTTGCAACCAACCGAAGATGGCAGTCTCGCCTGTCTTCGAAATCCAGCTAACTAAGGGCGTCTCATGGTTGAATTCGCACTTCCGAAGAACTCCAAGATCACCGGCGGCAAGACCTGGCCGAAGCCGGCGGGCGCAACAGACGTTCGCGAATTCCGCGTCTATCGCTGGAATCCGGACGACGGCAAGAATCCGAGCGTCGACACCTATTACGTCGACACCCATGATTGCGGTCCGATGGTGTTGGACGGCCTGATCTGGATCAAGAACAACATCGACCCGTCGCTGACCTTCCGCCGCTCCTGCCGTGAAGGCGTCTGCGGCTCCTGCGCGATGAACATCGACGGCCAGAACACGCTGGCCTGCACCCGTTCGATGCACGACGTGAAGGACGGCGCGGTCAAGATCAATCCGCTGCCGCACCAGCCTGTCGTGAAGGACCTCGTTCCCGACCTGACCAATTTCTATGCGCAGTATGCCTCCGTCGAGCCGTGGCTGAAGACGACCTCGCCGACGCCGCAGAAGGAATGGCGCCAGAGCCACGAGGACCGCGAAAAGCTCGACGGCCTCTACGAGTGCATCCTCTGCGCCTGCTGCTCGACCTCGTGCCCGAGCTATTGGTGGAACAGCGATCGCTATCTCGGCCCGGCCGCCCTGCTCCAGGCCAATCGCTGGGTCTCCGACTCCCGCGACGAGGCGACCGGCGAGCGCCTCGACAATCTCGAGGACCCGTTCCGCCTCTACCGCTGCCATACCATCATGAACTGCGCCAAGGCCTGCCCGAAGGGTCTCAACCCGGCCGAAGCTATCGCCGAGCTCAAGCTCAAGATGGTCGAGCGCCAGATCTAGGCCTCATTCATGCTACGGCCCCCCGGCCGCGACGGCCGGGGCATTCTACGATCAACCTCAGTTTGAGTAGAATTTGCCATAGCCCGCACCACGCGCGAACGTCCGGATTGCAACCTCCGGTTCCATTGACAAGCCACTTCCTTCCCAGCGGGAATTTCAAGTAAACTCTCCGGTCAGGGACCGGAGCGACTGTGCAGGGTGCGCAACGCAACTCGCTGAGACTGTTGCAGTGGATGATGGCGGCATCCCTGGCGCTGCCGATTGCACTGTTCGTCTTCACCTCCACGATCTCCTACACATCGACAAAGGACATCGCCGACCGCGAGATCGAGCGCACGCTCGATATCGCCCATGAACATGCGCTCAAGGTGTTCGAGACCATCGACCGCAGCCTTGCCGAGCTCAACGAGGTCGTGCGCGGCCTCCCCGACGAGGTCATCCGCTCGCGCGAGCCGGCGCTGCACCGCCGCTTGAAACGGTTGACCGATGCGCTGCCGCAGCTCAAATCGGCCTGGATCTTCGACGCGAACGGAAAATCGCTGGTCAACAGTCTCGCCTCGCCACCGCAGGATCTGAGTTTTGCGGACCGCGATTACTTCTACGCCCATGTCGACCAGAACATTGGCACGTTCGTCGGAGCGGCCCTGACGCCGCGTCCGCCCTATCAGGGTGCACGCTTCTTCGGCATGAGCCGGCGCCGCGAAGCCGACGTTGGCAGCTTCATCGGCGTCATCCAGGCCTCCGTCCTGCCGGAATATTTCGAGAGCTTCTACGCCAGGATCGGCTCCGATCCCGGCAGCTTCTTCGCCATGGGACGCACGGACGGCGTGCTGCTCACCCATTTTCCCCGGCTCGATCGCGACTTCCGGCTCGACCCGACCGGACCGGTCGGGCGGCAGATCGCCGCTCACCCCGAGCACGGCCTCATCACCATCGCCTGGCCCTCGGACGGAATCGAGCGGCGCGTCGGCTACAGGCGCGTCGCCGAATATCCGATCTATGTCAGCGCCGGGCTCGAGACCTCGGCGATCCGCGCGCGCTGGCTCGCCACCATGGGCCAGCATCTGGTGTTCGGTATTCCCGCCACGGCGCTGCTGTTTCTGCTGCTTGCGCTCGCGTTCCGGCGCACCCAGCATCTCCACGCCGAGGCCACGGCGCGACGCGAGGCCGAGGAGGCGCTCAAGCACAGCCAGCGGCTGGAAGCGCTCGGCCAGCTCACCGGCGGTGTCGCGCACGATTTCAACAATCTCCTCACCGTGATCCGCGCCTCGGTCGACCTGTTGAACCGGCCGCAGCTGAGCGAGGAGCGGCGGCAGCGCTACATCAATGCCATTGCGGACGCGGTCGCGCGCGCCGCCAAGCTGACCTCGCAGCTGCTGGCGTTCGCGCGGCGCCAGACCCTGAAACCGGAAGTGTTCGACGTCGGGGAGCGGATGCAGTCGCTGCACGACATGCTCGCCACGCTGCTCGGGCCGGCGATCGAGATCGGAATTCGGCTGCCGACCGAGCCCTGCCTCGTCAAGGCCGATGCCGGCCAGTTCGAGACGGCTCTGATCAACATGGCGACCAATGCGCGCGACGCCATGCAAGGCAAAGGCAGGATCACCTTCACCGTGCAGGCGACGGCGACCATACCCGATACATTGGTGCACGTCTCGGGCAGCCATGACCTTGCAGGCGGCGATGGCTTCGTCAGTGTCGCCGTCAGCGACACCGGGATCGGCATTCCCGCCGCACGATTGGGCCGCATCTTCGAGCCGTTCTTCACCACCAAGCAGGTCGGCCAGGGCACCGGTCTCGGCCTGTCCCAGGTGTTCGGCTTCGCCCGGCAATCCGGCGGCGAGGTGACCGTCGAGAGCGAGGTCGGCCAGGGCAGCACCTTCTCGCTCTATCTGCCGCGCGTGCCGACAGACCTGCTGCCGCAGCGGCAGGCGCCCAACACCGCACCGGCAGTGGCCGGCAGCGGCAGGTCGGTGCTGTTGGTCGAAGACAATATCGAGCTCGCCAATTTCGCCGCCGACGGCCTCACCGAGCTCGGTTACAGCATCACTTTGGTGGACAACGCCACCGACGCGCTCGCCGAGCTCACCGTGGACGCAGAGCGCTTCGACGTCGTGTTCTCCGACGTGGTAATGCCCGGGATGACCGGGCTCGATCTGGCGCAGGCGATCCGCGACCGCGGCATCCGCGTGCCGATCGTGTTGACCACGGGCTACAGTCAGGCCCTCTCACAAGATGGCGCCGCCGACTTCGATCTCGTGCAAAAGCCCTATTCGATCGAGGAATTGTCGCGCGTTCTCCATCGGGCCGCGAGGCTCCGGCCGGTCCGCGACGGCGCAGCCGAGTGAGCCTGGCGCGGAACCAACGGGAACCGATTGATTTGGTTCGCGTTATCCGCTCATGCACAAGCCGGCCGCAAAGCGCGAACAGGGCAGGAAGCTCCCCATTGTCGAAATCAAGGGCGAGAACGGCGACGAGGTCACGCCGCCGCCGCCGGAGGTTATTGAGCCCGATCCTGCACTCTCGCCCGAGGAGGCTGAGCAGGTTCGCAAGGACTATCTGCTGACGCGCTTCTGGATCAGCGCACGCGGCTTCTGGGGTCGCAACGGCGACCGGCTCGCGTGGCTCTACTCGATCGGCCTCGTCGTGCTGATCGTCCTCACCGTCGGCTTTCAATACGGCATCAACGTCTGGAATCGCGCGATCTTCGACGCCATCGAGAAGCGCGAGGCGAGCACCGTCTTCCATCTCACCGCGGTGTTCTTCCCGCTCGCGATCGGCAGCATCGTGCTCGGCGTCGCGCAGGTGTTCGCGCGGATGGGCATTCAGCGCCGCTGGCGCGCCTGGCTCACGGCAAGCGTGCTGACGCGCTGGCTGGCCAACGGGCGCTATTATCAGCTCAACCTGGTCGGCGGCGACCACAAGAACCCGGAATACCGCATCGCCGAGGATCTGCGCGTGGCGACCGATTCGCCGGTCGATTTCCTCGCCGGCGTGACATCGGCGCTGTTGTCGGCGGTCACGTTCATCATCGTGCTCTGGACCATCGGCGGCGCGCTCACGCTCACGCTTGCGGGATCGACCATCACCATCCCCGGCTTCCTCGTCATCGCCGCGATCCTTTACGCCACGATCGCCTCCGGTTCGATCCTGGTGATCGGCCGGCGCTTCGTGCAGGTCTCCGAGGACAAGAACCAGGCGGAGGCGGATTTCCGCTACACGCTGACGCGCGTGCGCGAGAACGGCGAGAGCATCGCGCTGCTCGGCGGCGAGGAGGAGGAGCGCGGCGGCATCGACCGCAATTTCACCAACGTGCTGCGGCAGTGGGCGCGTTTGGCTGGCCAGCACATGCGCACGACGCTGGTCTCGCAGGGCTCGAGCCTCGTTGCTCCCGTGGTCCCTCTCCTGCTCTGCGCGCCAAAATTCCTCGACGGCAGCATGACGCTCGGACAGGTGATGCAGGCGGCGTCCGCCTTCACCATCGTGCAGAGCGCGTTCGGCTGGCTGGTCAATAATTATCCGCGGCTCGCCGACTGGAACGCCTGCGCGCGGCGCATCGCCTCGCTGATGATGTCGCTCGACGGTCTCGAGCGCGCGGAGCAAGGCGACGGCCTCGGCCGCATCAAGCGCGGCGAGACCAGCAACGAGGCCATGCTGGAGATGAAGGATCTCTCCGTCACGCTCGACGACGGCACCGCCGTGGTCGGCGAGACCGAGGTGGTGATCGAGCCGGGCGAGCGGCTGCTGGTCGCCGGTGAATCCGGCACCGGCAAGAGCACGCTGGTGCGCGCCATCGCGGGGCTCTGGCCATGGGGCGGCGGCAGCGTCAATTTCCATCCCGACCGGCGCCTGTTCATGCTGCCGCAGCGGCCTTACGTGCCGTCTGGATCCTTGCGCCGCACGGTCGCCTATCCCGGCGCCGAGGACGACTGGACCGTGGAGGAGATCGGCGAAGCCCTGCACAAGGTCGGCCTCGACCACCTCAAGGAGAAGATCGAGGAAGAGGGACCGTGGGACCAGACGTTGTCCGGCGGTGAGAAACAGCGCCTCGCCTTCGCGCGGCTGCTGCTGCACAACCCCGACATCGTCGTGCTCGATGAAGCGACCTCCGCGCTCGACGAGAAGAGCCAGGACAAGATGATGCAGATGGTCACTGACGAGTTGCCGAAGGCGACCATCGTCAGTGTCGCCCATCGCGTCGAGCTGGAAGCCTTCCACAGCCGCAAGATCGTGCTGGAACGCCGCAAGGGCGGCGCCAAGCTCGTCAGCGATATCGACCTGATCCCGCGCAAGGGCAAGCGCAAGCTGCTCGGGCGATTCCTGAGGCAGCGCAAGGCGGCGCCGAAGAAGGCGGCATGAGGTCCGTAGCCCGGATGGAGCGAAGCGCAATCCGGGACGGTCCATCAGAGCGGCGAGAACCCCGGATTTCGATGCGCTCCATCCGGGCTACATTCTTTTCCCGCAACATTGGAGTCCTCATCAAAACCAGCTATGCATGCGCCGCTTGCAACGAGGACCGCCTGCTTGACGCCAGACAACGCCCCTTCGTCCGCGCCGTTCGGCGCGTTTGCGCCGAATGCGGCGCAGGCTGCGATCATCCGCCTTGCGCAACAGTCGGGGGTGAAGCGCGGTGCGTTCCGCCCGTGGATGTCGCGGCTGGTCAACCTGATGCGCGGCGGGCCGATCGACGTGCAATACCAGGGCGCCTCGTTCCGGTTCTATCACCAGGGCAGCGCGACCGAGCGCGGCGCGCTGTTCAATCCCGACTACAATCTCGACGAGCTCGACTTCCTGCGCCGGCACACCCCGGCAGGCGGCGTGTTCGTCGACGTCGGTGCCAATGTCGGCACCTTTGCCCTGGTGATGGCGCAGCAGGTCGGCACCAATGGCAAGGTGGTCGCGATCGAACCGCATCCGATGACGTTTGGACGGCTCTCGTTCAACCACGCCGCATCGAAGACGACACAGGTGCGCCTGGTGCAGGCTGCCGCCGGTGACAGCGACGGCGAGCTCATGATCGAGAGCGGCGGCGGCAATCTCGGCGCCACGCACGTCGTCACCGGCACGGCCAGCGCGGAGGCCATCAAGGTCCCGTCACTGCGGCTGACGCGCATTCTGGACGAGGCCGGCGTCGGCCAGGTCGATTCGCTCAAGATCGACGTCGAGGGCTTCGAGGACCGCGTGCTGATCGGCTTCTTCCGCGACGCGCCGCAATCGCTGTGGCCGCGCGCGGTGGTCATCGAGCATCTGTCACAAAACGAATGGCAGCAGGATTGTATCGCTGACATGGTCGCGCGCGGCTTTGCGATCGCGCGCAAGACACGGAGCAATACATTCCTGTCGCGCTAACCGTGAGCAAGGGAGATTTGCGATGATCGACCATCTGGGTTTTTCGGTCTCCGACTATGAGCGCGCGAAAGCGTTCTATGCCAAGGCGCTGGCACCGCTCGATTACAGCCTGATCATGGAGGTAACGGCGGAGCAGACCGGCCACGCTGCGGCCGCAGGCTTTGGCGCCAACGGCAAGCCGGACCTCTGGTTCGGTGCCGAAGGCGCGATGAACAAGCCGGTGCACATCGCGATTCTCGCGAAGGATCGCGCCACGGTCGACGCCTTCTACAAGGCAGCGATTGCCGCCGGCGGCCGCAACAATGGCGCACCGGGCATCCGCCCGCATTATCATGCGAACTATTACGGTGCGTTCGTGCTCGACCCTGACGGACACAACATCGAGGCCGTCTGCCACGCGCCGGAATAGCGCGCGTTCAGGCATGACACGACAAGGAACATCGGCGCGGCATCATCGTTGTCGTTCTCCAGACAACTGACCTCGATGATGTGATGCCGATCGAACCGCCCGAGATTCCACCGTCGACGCCCGGCACTCCCACCGAGCCACCGCCTGGAATTCCGCCGGGCAATCCGCAGCCTGAAATCGCGCCGCCGGTGCGCGAGCCCGGCGAATCACCACGGCCCGACGAATTGCCGGGCCACGTGCCGGAAGAGATTCCATCGCGCGGACCGAACGGACCGCTCACGCCGAATCCCGCGACAGATGCAAGTTCGCTGCGCAATCACATGTGAGGCGAAGCATCACATGTGAGGCAATTGCAACCAGCGTCTGAATGCGCAATGAACGTCACCATAGTGAGGTGATTTGCGTGCAGAAATAAATCGGGCCGCGACCTCTTGGCCCGCCACATTCCGGCCTAACGCGTAGCCGTTCATCCCGACACTTCGTCAAAGAACCTTCCGGGGAAGTTCACCATCATGACCAACCTTCGTTTCGTGCTGCTTGCAACGACGGCTCTGACCGCGATGCAATTCGCAAGCTCCGCATCGCATGCGCAAAGCGCGCCGCCGCTCGTGGTCGCGCAGGCGCAGACACAACCACCAGAGACCGACAAATCGAAGCAGCCTCCGAAGGAAGCGCCGAAGGGACCGCCGCCTGGCGCACGTCCTGCCGCACCACCTCCTCCGGCCGCGGCACCGCCTGCAGCTCCTGCGCGCCCCACGGCGCCGCCGCCTGCGGCTGCACCTCCGCATCCTCCCGCTCCGCCGCCGCCGGCTGCCGCGCCATCGCGCCCGACCCCACCACCGCCTCCTCCGCCTGCGGCACGTCCGACACCTCCGCCTCCGCCTCCGCCGCCACCCCCACCGCCGGCAGCTCCCAAGCAGCCGTCGCCGCCTCCGGCTGCGGCACCCCAGCAGCATGCGCCTGCGCCAACTCCACCGCCCCCGGCCGCGCAGCAGCACACGCCGACGCCGCCTCCCGCCGCAGCTCCGCCTGCCGCGCGTCCCGCTCCGACTCCTCCAGCAGCAGCAACGCCGCCCGCAGCAGCACCAGCACGTCCGGCGCCGGCACCTGCGGCTACGCCGTCGCCTTCACCGGTCGCGCCTGCGGCCCGCCCTGGCGCAGCTGCACCGACCGCTACGCCTGCTCCGACGGCGACACCTGCGCCGACGGCAACGCCGGCACCGGGCGCCACGCCCGGCGCACCGCCGACTGGACGCCCGGGCACCCCGCCGCCCGGCGGACGTCCCGGCACGCCTCCGGCTGCAGGATCACCGACACCGGCTCCCGGTGCCGCGCCCGCTCCAACGGCCACGCCGGCCCCCGGTGGCGCTCCGACGCCGCTGCCCGGCCGTCCCGGTGCAGGACCGACGCCCGCCCCCGGCACAGCTCCGGCGGCGACGCCGACCCCTGGTCAACAGGGCGGAACGCCTCCTGCTGGCGCGCCCGCAGCCGGAACTCCGGCTGCGCCGCCCCAGGCCGGCGGCCTCCCGCCGCGGCCCGCGGCGCCCGCCGGTGCCGCTGCGCCGAGCACAGTCCCGGGCTCAGCGGCCGCAACGCCGCCGCCCAACCGGGCGCAATTCGCTCCGCCGACGGTTACGCCTGCCTTCCAGGCAAGGCCGACAGTCGTCGCACCGCTGCCACCTCCGCCGCGCCCGCCGCAGCGTGACCTGACACCGCTCGCGATCGGTGCGGGCGTGGTGGCCGGTGCCGTGATCGGAGCCACCATTGCCGACCTGCACAACCAGCGACGCGAGGCCATCGAAGGCGGCCGCACCGTCTACACCGAACCGGATCGCATCATCATCCGCGATCCAGGCGGGCAGGCCTATGTCCGCGGCAACGACCTCTATCGCTTCCGCTATGGCGCCCGCGATATCCGCACCGACACCATCGGCGGCGAAACGCGCACGGTCGTGATCCGTCCTGATGGCAGCGAGGTTATCACTGTGGTCGGTCCCGACGGTTCGCTGCTGCGGCGAATCCGCAGGGACCCCGGCGGGCGCGAGATCATCATCATCGACAACAGCTACCGCGATCCGCGGTCGGTCGGCGGCTTCTATGTCGATGCGCCGCCGCCGGTCGTGAACATTCCCTACGATCGCTACATCGTCGACGCCCAGGAAGCATCACCGGATGTGATCTACCAGACCATGGAAGCACCGCCGGTGCAGCGGATCGATCGGCGTTACACGCTCGACGAGATCCGCTACAGCCCCAATGTTCGCATGCAGATGCCGAGCATCGACGTCAACACGATCACCTTCGAGACGGGCTCGTGGACCATCCCGCCGGACCAAGCGGCCCGGCTGCAGGGGATCGCCGACGGTCTCAACCGTGCGATCCAGCGCAACCCGCGCGCGGTGTTCCTGATCGAGGGACACACCGACGCGGTCGGCAACGAGGTCGACAATCTGTCGCTGTCGGACCGCCGTGCGCAGTCCGCGGCCGAATTGCTGACCCAGCAGTTCGGGGTGCCCGCGGAGAATCTGACCTCGCAGGGCTATGGCGAGCAGTATCTGAAGGAGCAGACGCAAGGACCGAGCCTGATCAACCGGCGCGTCACCGTCCGCAACATCACCCCGCTGCTCAATGGTGGTCAGGCCTCGCTGCCGCCGCCCCCGCCCGGCACCGCGCCGCCGCGCTGAGGCGAAGCAAAAATGCAAAATGGCCGGGAGCGATCCCGGCCATTTTTGTTGGGATCAGGCGCCCGTGGCCTGAGACGGCACGCAGGCATCACAGATGGCTGCGACATGCCTGTGATCGGTGCCGCAGCAGCCGCCGAGCAGTTGCATGCGCGGGAATGCGCGTCTGAGCGCCACATAACGGCGGCCGAGATCAACGGGATCGCCACTGTCGAGCACCTCGGACTCGTCGAGCTCGGCATGGCTCTTGGCCGATGCATTCGCCCTGACGCCGTGAATCCGTTCGACCCACGGCTCGCCGGCTTGGAGAGCACCCTCGAAATGGGTCGGATGGGCGCAGTTGATCAGGAAATATTCGCAGGCGCTTTCCGTTGCACGATCGACGGTTTCGATCGCCTCCCGCAGGGTCTCTCCCCTGACCAGGCAACCGTCAGTTTCGACCGTGAAGGAGATGGCAACCGGGATCGCGTGCATCTCTGCCGCGCGCACCACGCCGATGGCTTCATTGACGCTGTTCAGCGTGAACGCGGTCACCATGTCGGCACCGGCCTCGACAAAGGCGGCGATCTGGGACGAATGATAGTCCATCGCCTCCGTCGCATCCATGTTGCCGGCCTTGTAGCCGTCGCCCCGCGGACCGATCGCACCGTTGATCACACAGGGCAGGCCGGAGGTCTCCCATGTGCCGCGCAATTCCTCAAGAAAGCGAATTGCCCGCATGTTGATCGCCGTGAGCGCGTCCATATCGTAGCCGAGCTTGACACCCCAATCAGGATTGGCGCGCCAGGTCGGGCTGTCGAGCACGAAGCCGAGCCCATGCTGACGCGCGATCGCAAGATAGGCCTCGTAATACTCCCTCAGATGCGAGCGGCCGGCCTCGCTGTCGAGCAACACGAAGGCAGCGAAGTGAGGAAGCTCCAGACCTTTGTGAAAGATCAGGGTGGTCTCCATGCCACCGTCGGTCAGGAAGATGCCGCCGCGGCGCTGAGGCAGATTGTCTCTGTACTTCGCCATTGGTCGCTCCGTCGCTGCGAGGCCCCACTCATTCGGTCGTTTCAACCTCCTTCCGGTCTCATGCGAGATGGTGCCGCATAATGTCGCGCGGTACGCGACTGCTCCTACTGCCCTACGGCGAGCCCAAGCGCATCGACCATCACGCGAAACACTTCGGTATTGTCCATCGAGCCGTGCACGCGCTCGCTGCCCGGCCCGGTCGCGGTCAGGATGACGTCTTCGCCCGAATGCACGCTGGCGCCGATCATCGCCGACAGATTGCCCGGGCGCAGCACCGCACCGGGGACGTCCTTGTATTTGTCGTTGGCCCCCCGCGGGTCACTTCAAATTCCTCCGGGTGTGGTCAGTCAAATTCCTCCACCCGCGAGGCAGGACAAGGGACTGTTAGTTTGAGTTTGTTTCCCGGGCAAGAGCTTCAG